>CACZSP010000268.1 GCA_902783905.1 uncultured Ruminococcus sp. | reverse complement strand
GTTGACGGCACCGCCGCCTTCAGACCCGCCGCCGACGTCAACGGCGACGGCAAGGTGAACTCGAAGGACGTTATCGCGCTGATGAGGAGGCTCGTGATGCCCGCGCACGCGCCCGATCCCGCGGACGATCCGGTCGAGCAGGACGCACCGGGCGAGCAGAGCGCACCGGGCGAGCAGGATAAGTCGAGCGGGCAAAGCGCTTTGAACGAACAGAATTGAAAAAACAGCCGAAGGGAGAGGCATCATAAGGATGCAGCTTATCCCTTCGGCTTTTGTGATCGGCCGGAACGTAAGAAAATGAATACGGGCTTGCGCCCTGATGAAGTCACTTGCTTGAAAAGACGATTGATCGTTGTCAGTGAAGTTTGCCCTTCGGGCAAGTGAAGTTGTTCGCTGCGCTCACAGAGAAGTATTGCGGCTTTGCCGCAAAGTGAAGTTAAGGCAATACCGCTCCGGAGGAAAAAAATGGAACTGATACAAAGCTTTTCGGTGGATCACAACCGCATCGTACCGGGAATTTTCACAAGCAGGGTCGACCGTCTCGGAGATTATTCGGTCACCACTTACGATATAAGACTTAAACGGCCCAACAGAGAGCCGGTCATCGACGTTGCGGCGATGCATTCCCTCGAGCATATCATCGCGACTTACCTGCGAAACGATCCCGAGTGGAAGGACGAAGTCATATACTGGGGTCCCATGGGATGTCTGACCGGTTTTTATCTCATTCTCAAGGGAAACCGCGGGTCACGGGAACTCTATTCTCTGATTAAAAACGCCTTCAGGTCGGTGGAAAAGGTGACGGAAGTGCCCGGGACCGCTCCCGAAAACTGCGGTTATTACCGCATGCACAACCTTGACATGGCTAAATGGTACGCAAGAGAATTCGCCGATTATCTTGAAGCGAACGCGGACAACGACGCCGTCTTCGAATATCCGAGGGCGGAGCGCCTCGTGACGGACGACGGACGGCACTTTTTTGATTCATGAGAAAAAACGTCAGATATTATAACCGGCAGCGCCCTTTCGGTGAGCGCTGCCGGTTTGTATTCAGGACCGGTGTATATTGACCTATCCGCAGCTTTCGAACTGCGAGTTGTAGAGAGAGGCGTAGAAGCCGCCGGAGCGCAGAAGGCTCTCGTGCGTCCCCTGCTCCGTCACGTTTCCGTCCCGGACCACGAGGATCAGGTCGGCGTTTTTGATCGTCGACAGACGGTGCGCGATTACGAAACAGGTTCTTCCGCGCATAAGCTTCAGCATCGCCTCCTGGATCTGTATCTCGGTCATCGAGTCGACGTTGGAGGTCGCCTCGTCGAGTATGAGCATGGGCGAATCGGAAAGCATGGCGCGGGCTATCGTTATCAGCTGCTTCTGACCTTTGGAAATACTGACTCCGTTGTCGGTGACGACCGTCGCGTACCCGTCCGGAAGTGTCCGGATGAAGCCGTCGATCTTCGCCGCCTTCGCCGCCTCCTCTATTTCTTCCTCCGTCGCGCCCTCTCTGCCGTAGGCGATGTTTTCGGCTATCGTTCCGCCGAACAGCCAGGTATCCTGGAGCACCATAGTAAATGACGAACGCAGAGACGACCTGGTGACCTCCCTTATTTCGCTGCCGTCGATCGTGATCCTCCCTTCATTCGCGTCGTAAAACCGCATCAGCAGATTGATCAGCGTGGTTTTTCCGGCGCCCGTCGGACCTACGATGGCGACGGTCCTGCCGCTTTCCGCCTTTACCGACAGATCGTGAATGATCTCTTTCCCGGGGATATATCCGAATTTCACGCCCGACAGTTCGACCTCTCCTTTGACGTCGGTCAGTTCCTTCGCCCCGGGCGCGTCCGCCTTTTCCGGGGCTTCGTCGAGTATCCTGAAGATCCTTTCGGCAGCCGAAAGCGCGGACTGCAGATCGGCAAGGATGTTCGCGAACTCGTTGACGGGACCCGAGAACTTGCGCGAATACTGCATAAAGGAGGACAGGTCTCCCAGCATTATGTATAGTATCGACGTCGGAGCGATACCTCCGGTGATCGAAAGCAGGTAGAAGATCCCGCCGAAAAGAATGATAAGCGCGAGAGAAAGGTTGTTTATGAAATTGACCGAAGGTCCTATCGTCGCTCCGTGATAGTCGGCGTTGTAATAGGCGTCGCAGGCGTCTTTGTTTCTACCGGCGAAAACGTCGGATATCTTTTCCTGCCTTCCGTAGGCGCGGATGGTCTTCTGACCCGACAGCATCTCCTCGGCGTATCCGTTAAGTTCTCCGAGCTTTGCCGAACGGAGCCTGAAAAGCGGGCGGACCTTCGTAGTGCGCTTTTTCGTCAGCGAGAGCGATATCGGAACGGTAACCGCGAAAACGATGAGCAGAAGAGGCGAAATCGACGCCATCATATAGATACATCCGACGACGGTGACGATGCTCGCGCAGACCTGAAGCAGATCGTGGGAAAGAGACGTGTTTACCGTGTCGACGTCGTAGGATATTCGGCTGATGATGTCTCCCGTGGCGTGGGTGTCGAAATACCCGACGGGAAGGGTCATGAGGTGACCGAAAATATCCTTCCGGAGAGAATAGGTTATCCTTCTTCCGAGCAGCACGAGCAGCGCGGCGAGAGCAAAAGAAAGGATAGCCGACCCCGCGTAGCAAAGCGCCATCAGCAGCGAGTAATGCCCGACGGCGTCAAGATCCACGAGTCCCTGTCCCGGCTTTATCGCGTTGATCGCCTTGCCGGAAAGCTTGGGGCCTATGATGCCGAGCAGGTTCGATCCCATCATAAGGATAAAACCGAGAAGGAGCGACCATTTGTAATTCAGAAGATATTTTCCGAGCCGCAGAAGCACGCGTCGGCGGGATTTCGCGTCGAGCTTTGCGGAGGGAGCGGGCGCCTGTTTGTTTCTTGAATTTCCGCCGAAATGAGCGGCGTTTCCGAATCCCGGCATGTTATTCAAGGAAAGCACCTCCCATCTGTGACTCGCTGATCTGCCGGTAGACCGGACAGTTTTCGAGGAGCGAGCCGTGATCCCCCATTCCGGTGATCCTTCCCTCGTCAAGCACGATTATCAGGTCGCAGGACATGACCGAGCTGACGCGCTGGGCGACGGTGACCGTCGTCGTATGCGGCAGGTTTTCGGCTATGGCGCGGCGCAGATCCGCGTCCGTCCTGTAGTCGAGTGCGGAGCTGGAATCGTCGAGTATCAGTATTCCGGGGTCACCGGCGAGCGCCCTGGCGATCAGGATCCTCTGCCGCTGCCCTCCCGAAACGTTGGTCCCCTTCGAGCTCAGAAGATAGTCGTATCCGCCTTCAAGCTCGCGTATAAACCCGTCCGCCTGGGCGATCGCCGCCGCCCGGCGGATCTTTTCGTCCGGGATATCCCTGTCGAAACGGATGTTGTCCGAAACGCTGTCCGCTCTTATGAAATCGTTCTGCATGACGACCCCGAACATCGAATGCAGCTCCTCCTCCGGAATCGTCCGCACGTCCCTTCCGTTTATCCGTACGGAACCCGAGCCGACGTCGTAAAAGCGCATAAGAAGCGATATGACGGTGGTTTTTCCCGATCCGGTGGCGCCGATTATCCCCAGTTTGCCGCCTTCCGGAAGGCTGAATGAAATATCGTGAAGGACCTCCTTGGTATTGCTGTATCCGAAGTTCACTCCTTCGAACGCGATACCGCTCTCTCCGCTCTTTCCGGGGTATTCGTCATCGGAACAGACCGGAAGACCTTCGCCGGTGCGGAGCACCTCGTCGATCCTTTCGGCGGACGCCGACGCCTTCGACCAGGACACGAAGATCCTGGTGACGGCCATCATGGCGCCGGATATCATGGTGAAGTACTGGATGAAAGCGATGATGCTTCCGACCTCGGACACGCCCCCGTTGACGAGTCGGGCGCCGAAGAATACCACGGCGACAAGGCCTCCGTTCATGAACAGATTCATAAACGGATTTGCCGTCGACATAATGACGTTAGTGCGTCCCTCGATCGACGACAGCCCTTTGTTGGCGGCGTCGTATCTGCGGTTCTCGTAATCGGCCTTCGAGAGCGCCTTGATCACCCGTATCCCCTGCGCGTCCTCCCGCACGACCCTTATCATTCCGTCGACCGCCTTCTGCACCTTAATGAACATTGGCAGGCCCTTCGACGTGATGAGGAAGAAGGAAACGAATATCAGCGGAAGAACGGCCGCCATGACCGCGGTAAGCCGGATATCGATGATCGAGGTCACGGCCAGTCCGCCGATGAGAAGGATGGGAGCGCGGATACCCATCCGCTGCATCATATTAATGAAATTGTGGATATTGTAGGTGTCGGTTGTCAGCCGCGACTCGAGGGACGGGACGGTAAAGGCGTCGGTCTGTGCCGGAGAAAGCCGAAGGGTGCGGCGGAACAGATCGTTCCGGACGTCCTCGGCGACGTTCCTTGCGACAAGCGCCGACCGGCGGTTCGCCCAGACATTCCCGGCGACGGCGAAGAAAGCGCAGACGATCATTATTACGGCCCACAGGACTATGCTTCGTATATGTTCTCCCGGATCTATCCCCGTCTTTCCGTCGAGCGGGGTTATGATATCGTCAAGGATGTGCTTGAGTATATACGGAAGCAGCAGCTCCAGAAGAGACGCGAGCACTTTGACCGACAGCGAAACGGTCATCTGCCACTTGTGCCTGCCGAGATAGCCGAGTATCTTCCTCATACTCCTCCCCCCTCGCCTTCGGGGTCGCTGTACGCCTCTTCTGAAATCTTTGCGTATTCCGCGGCGCGGGAGGCAAGCTTCGGCAGTATCGAATCAAGCGCCGCTTTTTCCCCGTCGGACAGCTCCTCGGTCAGATAATCCCGCCAGCTTTTCAGCGTTTCACGCACGAGAGGAAGGATCCCGTACGCCTTTTCGGTCGGGAATACCAGCATGACCCGTCTGTCCTCTTCCGACGGGACGCGGGTCACGTATCCCGCGTTTTCCAGCTGCGCCAGCGCGCGCGTGACGTTGCTTTTGTTCAGAAACAGCTTCCGCGACAGACATTCCTGAGATATTCCGGGATGCCTGCAAAGCATAATAATAAAGCTGTGATGGCTCTCGCCGAGGCCGGCGTCTCCCAGACGCTCGGCGCGGTAGATAGCGCCGCATCTGGTGATCACGTTCATCAGCCGCATGAAAGAAGGCATGTAAAACCTCCGTCTTGAACGGGCGGGGCGGAACGGCCGCCGCCGGATAATCGTTGCGTCCGCAACGTATTATTATTATATCATCGCAAAAACCGCTTGTCAAGCAAAAAAAGATGCCCGGAGACCGGAAAATCCTTCAAAAAACATATCTTATTCATAAAACCGCCATATATTTGTGATAAAATATATTATCTATAAGTGTAAAAACCACTCTAATCCTCTGGAAAGGAATCCGCAATAAATGATCCAGGTCTCACATCTCGTGAAAAACTACGGAAGCTTCTGCGCGGTAGACGACATTAGCTTCAGGATTGAAAAGGGAGAGGTCGTGGGCTTTCTCGGTCCGAACGGAGCCGGCAAAAGCACGACGATGAACATCATCACCGGCTTCCTCTCGGCGACTCCGGGAACGGTTACCGTCGGAGGCGCCGACATACTGGACGACCCGCTCAACGCCAAGAAAATGATCGGCTATCTTCCCGAACAGCCTCCTCTCTACCCCGATATGACGGTCCGCGAATACCTTAACTTCGCATACGATCTCAAGGGCTGCACGATGGACCGGGAGAAGCATCTCGACAATATCTGCAGAGTCGTCAAGATCACCGATTTCCGCAACAAGCAGATCAAATATCTGTCGAAGGGATACAAGCAGCGCGTCGGCATCGCCCAGGCGCTGGTCGGCAATCCGCCGGTCATAATATTCGACGAGCCGACGATAGGTCTCGACCCCAAGCAGATAATCGAAATACGCAACCTGATAAGGACTCTCGGCAAGGAACACACCGTCATCCTTTCGACTCACATCCTTCAGGAGGTCCAGGCGGTCTGCGACAGGATCCTCATAATCAACCGCGGAAAGCTCGTCGCCGACGAAAAGACGGAAAACATCTCCCGTATCGTTCAGAACACCCGCCGCTTCAACGTGAAGATCAGCGGTCCGCAGAGAGACGTTCTTTCGATGCTGAGGAACGACGTTCCCGGTCTGACATACGCCGAGGTGCTGGCGGAGCGCGACGGCGACGCGTACACCTATATGATCGAAAGCGAGCCGGGCACCGACATCAGAAAGAAGCTCTTCTACAAGCTTGCCGAAAAACAGTGGCCGATGATCGGACTGGAAGCCCTCGGAATGAGTATCGAGGACATCTTCATCGCCGTGGTCGACCAGACCGACCGGTCGACGGCAAAGAAGCTTCCGCAGAAAAAAGAAAAGAAACGCTCTGTCGACGCCCGTCGCAGCCGCGACGAGGAGCTGATTGCCGAAGACATCGTCCAGCGCACGGCCGAGGAAGCCGGAAAATTCGATGCCGAGCCGGCGGACGAACAGCCGGGAGAAAAATATTACGAAGATCACAAGATAGCCGGGGATACCATTGCCGAGGCGGCGGAAGAGTCGGAAAAACGCGCTGCCGCTTCCGCGGGCCCGGATAACGTCGGCGCCGCCGGAAACGGAAGCGCGGCAGACGGGCAGAACTGATCCGGAGGAACAAGAAAAAATGCTAGCAATCTACAAAAAGGAAATGCGGTCCTACTTCATCAACCCGGTGGGATTCGTATACGTCGGCATATTCCTCACCCTTTCGGCGGGGCTTTGCTGCTATATGACGCTGAGGGCCAAAACGTACAGCACCGCGTCGTACTTCTATTTCCTGATCATCGCGATGATCATCATCATTCCTCTGCTGACCATGCGCACCTTCGCGGAGGAAAAGAAGATGCGCACCGAGCAGATGCTGCTGACGGCGCCGGTCTCCATCACCTCGATGGTGCTCGGCAAATACCTGGCGGCCTTCTCGCTCTTTGCGGCCTCCCTTCTCGTTTCTCTCGTGAACCTCATTCCGCTTTACATACTCGGAAAAGAAGAGGCGGCGCTCAACGAGGATTCGCTGACCCATATAGGTCCCGTTACTACCGAGATAATCGGATCCGTCCTCGGCATACTCCTGATAGGAGGAGCGTTCATCGCGATAGGGATATTCGTTTCCTCCCTTACCGAAAACCAGCTGTCGGCGGCGATCGTGACGATAGCCGCGCTGGTTCTTATGGTTATTATCAATCTGGTGACCGGAGCCGGAAGCGACGAAAAGGGCACCCGTCTTATCGGCGACTTCGTCGCGCGGTCAGTCCTCGACTGGTTCTCCGTACTTTCGAGATTCTCCAATTTCCAGCGCGGCCTCCTCGACTGGTCGAGCCTGCTCTACTACTTCTCGCTGACGTTCATATTCGTGTTCCTTACGATCCGCGTGTATGAATTCCGCCGCTGGAAGAAATAAGGGAGGAAGAAGAAATGAAAAACGGAAACACTTCATCCAGGCGCGCGGTATACGGCAGCACGGCGGTCATAGTGACGGTCGTCGTCATAATCGCGGTACTGATAGTAAACTTCCTCTTCACGATGCTCTCGACAAAGCTTCAGCTTTACACCGACCTGACCAGCCAGAAGCTTTACACCCTTTCGGACGCGGCCGTAAAGGCGATCGAGTCTATCGAGAGAGACGTGGATATCATTTTCTGCGACGATGAAGACAACATCATGCAGAACACCCTTCACGGGTACGTATACAAGACGGCGCAGGGACTTGCCAAAAGCAACAGTCACGTAAAGGTGAGGACAGTCAACATCTGGAAAAATCCCACCGCCGTACAGCAGTACAAGACGATGTCTAAATCGAACATCTATTCGACCAGCATCATCGTGGCGTCGGGCACCGAGTTCAGAGTATTCGCCCTTCGCGCGATGTTCGTCTTCAACGAAGCCACCGATACGACTCCCTGGTCGTACAATGGCGAAAAGAGGCTCTGCTCGGCGATCCTCGCGGTCACCCGCGCCGAATCACCTATATGCTGCGTTACCTACAACCACGGCGAGCCCTTCGTGACCGAGACCGATCAGAACAACGCCGGCGCTTTGCTCTCGCTCATCAGCGACAGCGGATACAAGCTCCAGTTCATCAATCTGACGACCGAAGAGATCCCGGAGGACTGCCGGCTGCTGCTGGTATACGATCCGCAGGACGACTTCCTGACGGCCGACGGCGTTTCGGAGATATCCGAGATCAAGAAGATCGATCAGTTCCTCGACGGGACCAATTCGATGATGGTCTTCATGAATCCGACGACCCGCGTCCTTCCGCACCTCGAGGAATATCTCGAGGAGTGGGGCGTCAAGTTCGACAGATACACCAACAAACTCGGCGTCACCAACGGCTGCTTCGTCCGGGATACGGAAAACTCGATAAGCGAGAACGGATTGAAGATCGTGGGCGCCTATTCCGGCGACGGCCTCGGAGCTTCGATCCACTCGGATATGCGCACCACCTTCCCGCCCAAGGTGATCTTCCCCAACGCTATGGGCATCTCCTACGAGGACGCCGCCGGATACTCCAAGACGGTCTACCAGAATCAGGATGACGCCACCAAGAACTATACCTATTACTCCTACTACTCGAACGGTGTTTCCCGCGCGATCTACGACGTCTTCAATTCATATCCCTCCGCAAAGGAGATCTGCGAGGGGATCACGGTGAGAGAGGCGACGGCGCTCGAGCCATTCCACCTCATGACGATAACAAGCGAAAGCAGAATGGCGAGCAACGACACTGCCGATTACTCCTATCTGCTTGCCTGCGGATCGACCGAATTCCTCTCCAACGCCCTTCTCCAGTCGAACACCTACGGCAACGACGACGTGATGCTCGGAGCCATGCGCGCCATGAGCAAGGAGCTTGTCATAGTCGATCTCAATCACAAGCCCTTCGCGAAGACCGACATAGAAAACATAACGACACACCAGATTACCGTCGCCTCGGTGATACTCATTGCCTTCCCCGCCGTCGCAACGACGGTCACCGGCGCCGTAATACTCCTGAAGAGAAAGTACAGACGCGTCTGACGGTCAGGCAAAATGGGAAACAGTAAACAGAAACACGGCCTGCGCCGGCGCTCGCTGATCGGCGCCCAGAAAACGGCTCTTGTAATATCCGTCGTGCTTGCCCTGCTGCTGATCCTCGGCTCGGTTCTCGTATACGTACTTTACGTAAGCAAAAACGTTTACACCGACGTGGACGGAGAAAAATACGAGATCAGACCGGTCGGAGGACAGTACGTCCTGACGGACAGAAGCGGAAAAGTCATGGACGTGACGAAGGACGGATACTACGTCACTGCAAAAGCGAGCACTCTTCTTGAAATTGACAAGGACACGGGAGACTACAAGGTCGTGGCTCTCGTCGACACCGAGGAGGGCGAATCCCTCGGCACCTCGATGCGCCTGCTGATGTACAATCACACCTCGCAGGACAATATGCAGTCGATCGAGATAAGCAACAACTACGGCAACTACGTCTTCTATCGCGATTCGGAGGACAAGTTCCAGATCAAGGGATACGAGGGCGTCCAGTATTATCCCACCGTTTTCTCCTCTTTCGCCGTCTGCTGCGGATACACCCTGACGACGATGAAGATCGAAGACCCGATAAAGGACGCAGACGGGAAATACACCGAATACGGCCTGGCTCCCGAAAAAAGGGTCAACGAGGACGGCGAGGAATACGATTACAAACCGATCTGGTACCGTCTTACCGACACCTCGGGCAACTCGTACACCGTCTACGTCGGCGACGAGGTCCCGGACGGATCGGGATACTACGTGAAGTATACGCAGCGTGACGCCGTCTACATCATGGCGTACTCGGTGGACAGCAACATACTGTCGATGTACGACCCCACTCATCCGATCCCCTCGATACAGAACGTCCTCGATCTTCCGATCGAGTCCTTCGTCAGCCCCGTCGTCTGCTATCCGATGCAGATGAACGACTACTTCAACGTCAGGGAATTCACGATCATCGACGGCGACGAGCTTGACAAAGCGGACGCCGACGAGAACTACGTCGCCCGCCCGAGAGTCTGCTTCTCCTTCTGGGATATGGACGAGCGTTTCGGGACCTTCTATCATTCCCGCGCCTACCAGCTGATCTGGCCCGAAAACTATATCGCCAACTCGAACAACACCGACGCGGCGCTTCAGTCTCTCTACCAGCTGGCTCCGAAAAGGACGGTGAAGCTCGGAATAGACGACGATACGCTGAAAGAATACGGCCTTGACGACCCGATGTGCGTCATCCGGTACATATTCGACGGAGGAGATTCGTCGAACAAGCTGGATCTCGAGCAGATAATCCTCGTCAGCGAAATGACGCCTGACGGAACCTACTATCTGACGTCCGCGCTTTACGACATAATCGTCGAGGTGGACGCGTCCCAGATGCTCTTCCTTGATTATCAGCTTATCGACTGGGTCGATTCGAGCTACTTCGATATGAACATCGCCTGGACGAAGGAAATCACCGTCGAAACGGCGACCGACACGTATACCTTCCGTTTCGACAACTCGCAGTCCGACTCGATGTCCAACCCGACCTATTCCGACAAGGCGAAGGAGAATACCACGATCTCCTCCGACAAGATGTTTATGACCGGAGAGGACTCGAAGGGCCGTTCCTTCAACGGTTTCGCCAGCTATTCGATAACCGACACCAGCGGCTTTACCTGGACGATAACCAAGGACAAGGTGACCGCCGTCGATTCCTCCGGCAACAAGGCGACGATAAAGGGCGCCAAGATGTCGCGGAACTCTCTCGGCGATGACGTCGTGGTGCTGGTCGGGAACATTCCGGGAGCCGACGGAACGAAAGTCGCCGTCAACTCGGACACCATCCTCGTGACCGATCCATCCGGAAAGACGACCGAATACTCGCGGATCGCCATGTCGATCTTCCGCAAGTTCTACCAGTCGCTGCTTTACGCCTCGATCGAAGGCGACGTCCACGACGGCATCTTCGGACTCACCGACGAGCAGATCAAGGCTTATACCGACGAACCCGACAAGAACTGCCAGGTCAAGATCACGGTAAAGACTACCTTCTCGGGCTTCCCCGAATACGTGTTCCGCTACTACGCCTATTCCGAGCGCCGCTCGATGCTGACGGTCAACGGCGGAAGCGGTGAATTCTGCGTCCTCCGCTCATTTACCGACAAGATCATCGCCGACGCCGAGCGCGTCATGGCGGGTGAAGCCGTCGATCCCACTTCAAAATACTGATTTTTTGGGGGCTGTTTAGAAACTTGGATTAATGATTCAGGCGACTAAGCAGCCTCTTCAATATTTTTAAACATCCCTGACTCAAGAAAGGCTTTATCATGAGCGAACTTATGGAAAAAATCAGAGAACGCGTGACCGAAGCGTCGTACCCTGTGTTCACGCTCGCCCTGCTCGGCGACG
>CACZSP010000267.1 GCA_902783905.1 uncultured Ruminococcus sp. | reverse complement strand
GCTCGAGCTGCCCGCCACGAAAATATCCGCTCCGGCGCGTCTCATCTTTTCGGCGTTTTCGAAGCTTACGTTGCCGTCCACCTCGATCATAACGTCCGGATACCCCTTTTCGTCCAGCATCCTGCGCAGACGGGTTATCTTGTCGAGAGTCTGTGGGACCAGCTTCTGTCCGGCAAATCCGGGATTGACCGTCATCAGCAGCACGGCGTCCAGATCGGGAAGAATATCCTCGAGGACCCAGATCGGCGTCGCGGGATTCAGCGCCGCCATCGGACGGCCTCCGGCGGCTTTGATCGCGGAAACCGTGCGCTGTATATGAGCGTCCGCTTCCCAGTGGACCGACACGAGATCCCCCGGCTTTATTTCGAACCAGCCGATTTTTCTGACCGGCTCGCTTATCATAAGATGAATATCGAGAGGCAGGCCGCACACGGCGTGCAGCTTTCTGATATAATCGGTGCCGAGCGTGTAGTTCTGGACGAAGGTGCCGTCCATAACGTCTATATGAAGATAATCGGCACCGCTCCGCACGAGGGCGTCGACGTCGTCTCCGAGGCGGAGAAAGTCGGCGCACATCATCGAAGGAGCGATCTTAGCGGCAAGCGCCATAAATCATTCCTCCCCGGGTCATATAACTCTGACGCGCATTACGTTTCCGATAGCGGACAGACGCCTGATCAGTTCTTCCTTAACGGCTTCGCTGACGGTCCCGCTGAGTTCAAACAGGCAGCAGGCGTTGTCTCCGCGGGATCTGTTCACCATATTGTCGATGTTGTAACCGACCGAGGCGATCGCGGAGGAAAGCTTTGCTATCATATCCGGAATGTTGCGGTGGAGAACGCATACGCGCGGGGCTCCGGAAACCGGAAGATCGACGGCCGGGAAGTTGACCGAATTGCGGATATTGCCCGTCTCGAGATAATCGCGCAGCTGATCGGCCGCCATGACGGCGCAGTTGTCCTCGGCCTCCTCGGTTGATGCGCCGAGGTGGGGAATGTTGACGACGCCGGGTATCTTAACCGTTTCGGCGGTCGGAAAATCGGTGACGTAGGCGGCGATCTTTCCCGATTCCATCGCGGCGGCGACGTCGGGAACGACAGCAAGGTCGGCGCGTGCGAGGTTGATCAGGCGGACGCCGTCCTTCATCCTTTCGATGGAGGAGGAGTTGATCATTCCTCTCGTAGACTCGAGAGAGGGTATGTGAAGGGTGATGTAATCGGATTTTTCGTATATTTCGTCGAGCGTCTTGGCGTGAACGATCGAACGTGAGAGCTTCCAGGCGGCGTCGACCGTGATGTACGGGTCGTAACCGATGACCTCCATCCCGAGATGAACGGCGACGTTGGCGACAAGTCCGCCGATGGCGCCGAGCCCGACGATACCGAGCGTTTTTCCGGCAAGTTCGATCCCTCCGAAGGCGCCTTTTCCCTTTTCGACCGCCTTTGCGATATCCGTTCCCTCTTCAAGGGTCTTGACCCATTCGATACCGCCGACGATATTGCGGGAAGCGAGAGCGAGCGCGCAGACGACAAGCTCCTTGACGGCGTTTGCGTTGGCGCCGGGGGTGTTGAAGACGACTATACCGGCTTCCGAGCAGCGGTCGATGGGAATGTTGTTCACGCCGGCTCCGCATCTGGCTATGGCCAGGAGTTCGGGATCGAATTCAAGATCGTGCAGCGCGGCGGAACGCACCATTATCGCGTCGGCGTGTTCGACGCCGTCGCCGACAAGATAATCGGACGCGGGGAATCTGCCGGTCCCGACCGCGGCGATTTTGTTCATAAGCTTTATTTTTTTCATGATTATCACACCTTTTTCCGGGCTTCCGTCACGCCTTGGGATTTTCGGCCGCGAACTTCTTCATAAACCCGATGAGCTTTTCGACGCCTTCGCGCGGCATGGCATTGTAGATCGACGCTCTCATTCCTCCGACGGAGCGGTGGCCCTTCAGGTTCTTGAGGCCTTCGAGCGTGGCGGCGGCGGCGAATTTCTTGTCGAGATCGGCGTCTCCGGTGACGAATGTGACGTTCATCATCGAACGGAACTCCTTCCGGACGGGAGCGATATAGTAATCCTGAGAATCGAGGTAGCCGTAAAGAAGAGCCGCCTTTTCCTCGTTGATCTTCTTCATCGCCTCGAGTCCGCCGATCGAAAGCAGCCACTCGTAAACGAGGCCGGCCATATAGATGGTGTAGCAGGGAGGCGTGTTGTACATCGAGCCGTTGTCGGCAAGAGTCTTCCAGTCGAGCATCGTCGGAGTGACGGGACGGGCTCTGCCGAGCAGGTCCTTGCGAACGATGACGAGCGTCATTCCGGCGGGAGCCATGTTCTTCTGGGCTCCGGCGTAAATGACGCCGAATTTCGTCACGTCTACCGGCTCGGAAAGGATGCAGGACGACATATCGGCCACCAGCGGAACGTCCCCGGTATCGGGTATATAATTGTATTTCGTGCCGTAGATGGTGTTGTTGAAGCAGATATGGAGATATGAAGTTCCTTCGCGCAGATCTTTTCTTCCGACGAAGGGGATATAAACGAAATTATCCGCTTTGCTGGAAGCGATCTCGGCGGCGTCGCCGTATTTGAGAGCTTCCTTGTACGCCTTCCCGGAAAACTGTCCCGAAACGACGTAATCGGCCTTCCCGCCCTCGGGCATGAGATTGAGCGGAACGGCGGCGAACTGCGTCGAAGCGCCTCCCTGAAGGAAGAGAACGGCGTAATCGTCGGGAACGTTCATGAGAAGGCGGAGGTCGGCTTCCGCTTTCTGAATAATCGGCTCGAAATCGGGCGAGCGGTGAGACATCTCGGCTACCGACATTCCCGAAGAACCGTAGCAAAGCATTTCCGAAGCCGCTTTTTCAAGCACGGGAAGCGGGAGCATCGAAGGACCCGCGGAAAAATTGAATACTCTCTCCATTTGTAACTCCTGAAAAAATATAAATATCTAAATAATTATATAACAATCACCGTTGAAAGTCAAGACATAACGAACATTATCTTGCCTCTCACCCTGCCCGGGACCCGGAAGAGATCGAAAGCGGCGGCGCAGTCGGACAGAGGGAAGCGTCTGAAAATGAAGCTGTCGTCGAATTTAAGCCGGCCGTCGGAGAAACAGTCGGAGGTAAGCCGCCACTCTTTGCCCGGGAAGGGAGCCGAGTAACTCATCCAGGATCCGGTCAGACGGAACTCCTTGCGGTTGAGATTTTCCCACATCCGCGGGGTGAAGACGGCGTCCTCGTGAGGCGTCCCGATAAAGCAGACGTTCGAACGGTTGGCGGCAAGCTCGAAAGCCATCCGCATGGTGACGGGAGAGCCCGCCGTCTCGTAAACGCAGCCGAATCCGGCGCCGCCGGTGTATTCGAGGGCCTTTT
This sequence comes from uncultured Ruminococcus sp., assembly GCA_902783905.1. Classification (GTDB taxonomy): domain Bacteria; phylum Bacillota; class Clostridia; order Oscillospirales; family CAG-272; genus CAG-390. The sequence goes on along the minus strand of CACZSP010000267.1, from coordinate 1,119 downwards.
TGAGATATCCGGGATCCGAGGTGTCGAAAACGGCATCGGCTCCCAGACGCAGCGCCAGTTCGAGGCGCTCTTTGACAAGATCGAAAACGGCGACTCTCCGCGCGCCGAAGATCTTCGACCACTGGGCGGCGAACAATCCTATCGTGCCGCCCCCGCATATCGCGGTGTCCTCTCCCGGCGGGCAGCCGTTAAGCAGCACGCCGTGAAGCGAAACGGTCGCCGGTTCGAACATCGCCGCCTGCTCGAAGGGAACCGACGGTGAGTATTTTACCGCGTTTGCCGCGGGAATGACCACGTACTCGGCAAAACTTCCCTGCTCCCTCGACCCTATGAAGGAATAATGCTTGCAGAGAGAATAGTTACCCCTCGCGCAGTCGGGGCACTTCATGCAGGGCTTGAGAGGCGCACCCGAAACGGTGTCTCCGGCGGCGAATCCGGTCACTCCCTCTCCCGTTTCCTCAACCGTTCCGGAAAACTCGTGCCCCAGAACGATCGGGAAGAAATGCGCCCCGTCCCCGAGCACTCTCGGGATATCCGACCCGCATATCCCCGCCGCGCGTACGCGGATCAGCACCTCGCCCGGACCAGGCTCGGGGCGTTCGATTTCCGCGTATCTTATATCGTTTTTGCCGTACAGAACGGCCGCATGCATCGTCTTTTTCATCTGTCGTCATCCTCGACCGCGGCTTTTCTCTGAAGTATCGAACGGAAGATCTCCGGAGGGAATTTCGGCTTTCTGCCGTAGGTGTAAAGACCGTTTATCTCCTGCTCGACGTCGGTAAGCTGGGTGTAGCAGAGCCCGCCTATACCCGGATTGTCGAGAAGGGCGTCGGTGAGTCCGCGGAATCTTTCGATGAATTCCTCCTCCGTCTTCGGGGCGTTTCCGTATCCCCATCCGAAAGACGACCCGTCCGCCGACCATCGGATTCCTCCGTACTCGCTGACGAAGGTGGAAAAAACGGGGTAGGGGTTGCGTCTGGTATCGACCGGCACTCCCTCTTTGTACTGATCCCCGTATCTTGCCCGGAAAACTGCGGGATCCTGCTCGTAATCGTGATTGTCGTCAATGTCCGAAAGGCCTTTGAAGTGAGTCCAGCCCGAGCCGTCGATGAAGGGACG
>CACZSP010000266.1 GCA_902783905.1 uncultured Ruminococcus sp. | reverse complement strand
TGCCGGTGCTGGGTCGAAAAACATACCGTATATTCGGTGAACGTCTCTTTTTTATCGTCGGAAGTATAATATTCGTCCCGCTGAATCAGCAGGCGGTTTCCGTTCGTTTTATGACAAAACACCGCGCAGTCGTCTCCGGTTTCGACTGTCAGTTCAAAAGTATCCTGTATCCGGGAAAAATCGCAGTCAAACATGTCGGCCTCCGCTTTTTTGGCAGTTTTCCCTCATGAAAGCGTCAAGCTGCCGCTGATTTTTCAGCACCGTGACCTTGTCCGGGTACCGTTTTGCGAGATATTTGTACCGTTCTCTCGCCTTTTTGCTTCTTCCCTTCCACAGAACCCACTTCACGAACTCGGCGTCCAGTTTTTCCGGACACCCTTCCGCCATGTCGGGGCGGGTGGAGTTTTTGTATAACGTTTAGTCACCCTGTACAGGCAGGCAAAACGGTCGAAAAGCATCATAACGATACGGTCGGCCTCTTCCGTTCTGCGCTCGTAAAACAGCTTCGTGTAATTTCCGTCTATAACCCAGGAATCATGGGAATCAAGAAACGCCTCCACGACGCGCCGCTTTTCTTCGTCGGGCCTTTCCTTCCATCCGGGAAGAAAATGGACCGAATCAAGATGAAGGACATCCGCCCCGTATTCTTTTCCGAGCGCCGCGGCAAGCGTGGATTTTCCGCTCCCGCTGTAACCTATCACCGCTATCTTCACAGCTCGATCCAGTATCTCTGTTCGACCGTTCCGTCTTCGTCGGTGATCTCGTTTTCGAGCACGCCGCCGTTTCTGACGATCGATTTTGCCGATCCTATATTGTCTTTGTCGCAGACCATAAGCACCCGTTTTATACCGAGCTTTTTGCATTCGATAAGGGCAAGACGGATCATTTCGGTAGCGTAGCCGCGTCGGCGCTCGCTCGGGCGTATTCCGTCGCCGATGTGCCCGCCGTCGCGCAGAAGCGCTTCGTTCAGATAATGGCGGATATTCACCGCCCCCAGCAGCCGGTCGCGGTCGGCGTCAAGCAGGAAAAACACCGAATCCGGCACTCTTCCGTCCGTCTCCGTCTTAAACTCGAGATTCTCCAGATAATGATCAAAATCGTGATAATCGTTTTTGAATATCGCGTAAGGCGAGTGATTGGTATGATTTTCCTCCTGATCACGCCGCCATTCGTCGATCATTTCGCCGAGCTGCTTTTCGTATTTTTTCGTCAGTTTGATAAGTTTTACGTTCATTTTTAGGAAAACACCGCGGAAATCCGCGTTATCTGATGCAGATCCAGATCCCCGTGTCGTGCATTTCCGAACCGGGTATGCTGCGGTAAAACCGCTGCGCCTCGTCGTTCGAGGCCGTGAGCGCTATGAGCGTATCGATGCCCCTGCCCTTCAGGACGCGTTTCAGTTCCGCAAGAAGCGCCTGCGCGATCCCGCGGTGCCTTTGGCTTTTTATCACGCAGATCCAGTCAAGATACGCTTTTACCGAGCCGTCGAATCGCGAAGGGATCAAAACGGCGTCGATCCGCCCGGCGACGCTGCCGTCGACGTATCCGAGCAGCGATATCGAATTGTCGAATCTCGGATCTTTGAAGCTTGCCCTGACCGATTCGACGTACGCGCCGTCGATCTCCCAGCCCCAGAAGTCCTCCTCTTCGCGCAGCCGCTTTTCGAAATCCAGCACGTCGGGTATCCTTTCTTCCGTGAAAGGAAGAACGGTACACTTTCCTGAGTTCACGTCAGTCACCTCCTCGGAGCCGGCAGCTCGGCGCAGACCGCTTCGACGAGTTTTCCGAGAAACTCCCTGTCCTCGACGTTGTCGACAAGCAGCATCTTTTTCGCGCCTTCGTACGGTGTCTCCTCCGCCGCGTCGGGCATCATATCGCGGGCGCTTTTCGTCGGCTTGACGAGAAACCGGTCGTCGTATATGCCGCCGACGATCTTCCCGCGGCAGTATAATATATACTCGCCCATCATTTTGCGGAAGGATATGCCGTCGATGCCCGACAGCATGTCCCTGATGAATTCGAAATAGCTTTCGGTCGACGCCATTATCTTCTGTCTTTCTTTTTCAGAAGCTTTTCCGGCTCTTTTACGAAGCTGCGCACGACGCTTCCGCACCGGCGGCAGACGGCGTGATACAGGGCGCACCCTCCGAAGGGGTTGCCCTTTGCCGTCAGCGCGCCGTAGGCGCTCTGATACGCCTCGATCATTTCGCTTCCGCCGCACCAGGGGCAGACTTTTACGTATTCGTCTCTGTATTCTTCCATCATGGCATTCTCCTTTTCACTTGATTTTTATTACGCGTCGGGAACGGAGTTTTTTCAAAAACGCAATTTCCGAAGCAGCTCTTTCCGCTCCGGCGTTATCCTGCGGCTCTCGCAGGCCTTTTGTATCGCCCTGCCGCGGGTCCACGGGTCGAGTTTGCCGTTTCCCATATACGGCAGTATTTCGTCCCATCGCGCAGCCAGCGCAGTGGCGAAATACCACGCGACCATCATTTTTACGTAGTATCCGGCGTCTCTGAGGAGAAATATTTCGTATTTGACAGATTCCATTTTCTATATGCTTTCGTCAAGCAAAAAATTACGGATTCCTACCGTTTCGACACCGCTTTCATTCCTGCGAACTTTTATGTTGTCCCGGACAACGATGATTTTCCTGAAAGAATCTCCGATAGCGTTCAGCGGGCGCTCCTCCTGAATCTGCTTTTCCGGAGACGTCATCGCAAAGGCAGACTGAATATATATTTTTTCACTTCCCCGGGACGCTACGAAATCTACTTCAAGCTGTCTTCTCGTAGTTTTGTTTTCGCTGTTTTTCCCGAACTGCTCAAC
>CACZSP010000265.1 GCA_902783905.1 uncultured Ruminococcus sp. | reverse complement strand
AGAAGTTGTGCAAGCTTTTCGAACTGTACCGTCCTTATAGCCTTGTCCTCGTAGGACAGATGTGTGTTAAAGAAATCGAGCCGGATGCCGCAGACGTCTATCACTGCGTGCCCGACGGCTCTTCCCTCGTAAGTCGAGGAATCCAGCTTAACCGTCTCGTATTCGGTGATCGGGTATTTCGACAGGATAAGCGTTCCGTACTGACCGCCCTTGTAATCGATGGTCCGGCAGAATTCATAGTACGGCATTCCCGCCGCCTCCGCGATAAGCTTCGGCTGATTGCGGCCGCCCGAGCGCGTGTTGAGATAGTCCACCTCCTGGATGCCGACGATATCCGGGTTCATCGCCCTGATAACCCCGGCGATCTTATCCTCTCCCTCGGCGGCGTGTTTGATGTTATACGTTGCTATCCTCAGCTTTACCGGATCCGCCTGAGCCGGCGCCGACGTTTCTGTTTCCTTCATTGTATCCGTCTCCCCGTTGTTTTTTTCGGTCTGCGTAACAGACTGCACGACGTTTCCGTTCGTTGCGGAATCCCGTTCGCTTTCCGGGTTTGTTTCGCCCGTGAAAACGCTGTCCGGATTATTCGTCATTCCTTCCTGCCGGCAGCCGGTTAACAGTACAGCCGCAATAAAAACACAAAATGCTGCGATCCGCGCTTTTTTCATTTTAACTCCGATAATCCCGGGGATGATGCTCGGAAAAACCGAAATTCAATCATCATCCGACAACAATAAAAATGAGTTTGAAAACCGTAAAATTCGGCGGTACCTCTCTTTGCGACGCCGATCATTTCAGAATGGCGGCCGATATTATCCTCTCCGATCCGTCCCGCCGCCTTGTCGTGCCTTCAGCACCGGGCAAACGCTCGAAGGAGGACACAAAGGTCACCGATCTTCTGTACGAATGCTACCGCCTGTCGCGGGAAGGAACAACCGAAGCGTTCGACTCCTGCTACCGCGTCGTGCGCGACAGATACTGCGCGATAATAAAAGGCCTCGGCATGTCCTTCGACATCAGCGGCGAACTCGATTACGTCAGAGAAGCGATACTTCACCGCTCGGGGCGCGACTACGCCGCCAGCCGCGGAGAATATCTTAACAGTCTTATAATGGCCAAATATCTCGGTTTCGATTTTATCGACGCCGAAAACGTGATTCTGTTCGGCGACGACGGTACGCTCGATTTCGCGCGTACCGAGGCGGCGCTGAAAGACGAACTGTCGCGCCACGAGCGCGCGGTCATACCCGGTTTTTACGGTCAGATGCCCAACGGGACCGTCCGCACGTTCTCGCGGGGCGGATCGGATATCACCGGTTCGATAGTCGCCGCGGCGAGCGGATCCGACCTTTACGAGAACTGGACCGACGTATCCGGCTTCATGATGGCCGATCCCCGCATCGTAAAAGGCGCTCTCGTCATAAAGGAGATCACTTACCGGGAACTCCGCGAGCTTTCGTATATGGGTGCGACCGTCCTTCACGAGGACGCCATCTTCCCCGTCCGTCAGGCGGGAATCCCGATCAACATCCGCAACACGCTCGACCCTTCCGCTCCCGGAACGATGATCGTCGGAGAGGCCGACAGCTTCGACAAGAAGCACATCATCACCGGAATCGCCGGAAAAAAGGGCTTTTCGGTCATAACCATCGAACACCACCTGATGAACAGCCAGATAGGCTTCGGGCGAAAGGTGCTTGAAGCGATCGAGGAAAACGGACTTTCGTTCGAGCACCTGCCGTCGGGCATCGACACCATGGGTGTAATTCTGTCGACGGCGGCCATAGCCGGCAAGCGCGAGCGACTTATTTCTTCACTCACGCACAGCGTGCATCCGGACAGCCTTTCGATAGAGGACGGTATCGCGCTGATCGCCGTTGTCGGACGCGGTATGGTCAAATCCAAGGGCGTCGCCGCGAGAGTTTTCCGGTCGGTATCCGACGCGGGAGTAAATATCCGGATGATCGATCAGGGCTCAAGCGAGCTCAACATCATCCTGGGCGTCGATGAAGAAGATTTCGAGACCGCCGTTTCGGCGATCTACCGCGAATTCGTCAGTTAATCCATCTTCTCGCTGAGTTTTTTACCGCCCAGCAGATGAAAATGTATATGCTTTACAGACTGGCATCCGTCCTCGCCGCAGTTGTTTACGACGCGGTATCCGTTTGTCAGACCTTCCTTTGCGGCGATTTTCGGAATCGCTTCGAAGACTGCCGCGACGGCGTTCGAGTTCTCCCCGTCGATTTCGTCGGCCGAGGATATATGCTCTCTCGGAACGACGAGAACGTGAACGGGTGCCTGAGGGTTTATATCCCTGAAAGCAAACACCTTTTCATCCGAATAAACGGCGGTCGACGGGATTTCCCCGGAAATGATTCTGCAGAAAATGCAATCCATCTTTTTTCTTTCTCCGTAATTTAATATATTATAATTATATCATTTAAACACCGGCAAATCAATATGAAACCTGTAAAATACTTCGATATCCACACACATATATTCCCGGAGCGTCTCGCCGAAGCGGCGACGCGAAACCTCGGACACTTTTACGATTTTCGCGTGGAAGGAAAAGGGACGGCTGCCGACCTTGCCTCCCTCTGTCTGAAAAACGGCGTAGCCGGGGCCCTGATCCTCTGCACGGCGACGAAGCCCCATCAGGTCGCGGCAGTAAACGAATACGCAGTCACAGCGGCGGAAGGAATGAAGGCCGCCGGCGTCGACGCTTACGTTTTCGGCTCATATCACCAGGACGTCGACAGTCCCGAAGCCGTCTTCGATCAGGCCGAAAAGCTCGGCATATCCGGATTCAAGGTTCACCCCGACATACAGGGAGTCGATATCGACGACGAGCGCCTCTTCCCTCTTTACGAATACTGCGAGGGACGAAAGCCCGTCTATTTACACATGGGTGACTGCCGCCCGCAGTACCGGTTTTCGGAGGCGGCGAAGCTCGTGAAAATCAAAGAAAAATACCCGCTCCTGCGGGTCGGCGCGGCGCATCTCGGCGGGTACACCGCCTGGGAATACTCGCATCTTCTTGCGGGTATTCCGGATATCTGGTTCGACACTTCAAGTTCGGTCTGGGCTGTCGGACCGGAAAAAGCCGGAGAATTGATCGGTATGCTCGGGACCGACAGATGCATGTTCGGAACCGATTACCCGGTAAAAACAGCCGATACCGAGGTCGAACTGTTCAACAGAATCCCTCTTTCCGATTCCGAACGGTACGACGTCGCATACGGTAACTCGCTGCGCTTCCTCGGAATACGTGAAGAATAATGGGTGTATTCGACGGTTTCCTCCTGATGTCCGACTTTGACGGCACCCTCGCCGGCAGAGCGGTCGTTTCGGACGAGAACAGGGACGCGATAAAGTATTTTCAGAACGAGGGCGGGCTTTTTTCACTTGCAAGCGGACGATTTCCATCCTGGATCGGCGAATGTTCGCACTTCTTTACTCCGGACGCGCCGAACGTCATGCTCAACGGCACTGCGATCGTATCCTGCGACGGCAGGACGACAATAAAAACGTCGCCCCTCGACAGAGAGGCGACCGAAAACGTCTCCCGCGTGATAATGAACGAATGCCCTCGTCTCGATCACGTCCGCATACATACCGAAAGCGAACATATTGCGTTCAGGCGCGGCGAGGAGCTTGATTTCGCGATACTGAAGGGCGACCTTCTGAAGATCCTTTATTATTCTCCCGCCGAATGCTCGGAGGAATACGCCGAAAGGATCAGACGGATCGCCGGAAGCCGGTATCTGATCACAAGGAGCTGGGAAAACGGGATTGAGCTTCAGAACGCAGGGAGCGGCAAGGGAGACGGACTGAAATACGTAAAGAAAACGCTCGGAGAACGGGCAAGGATAACGGTGGGCGCCGGAGACTACGAGAACGACCTGAGTCTCATCCTTGCAGCGGATATCGGCTACGCGCCTGCCGACGCGATACCGAAGGTGCTGAGGGCCGCCGACAGAGTCACCGTTCCGCACACCGAGTCCGCAATAGCCCGCATAATCGAAGAACTTGAAAAACAGAACCGCCGCGGAACTCTCTGAGCTTCGGCAGCGGTTCTTTTTCAGTCATCTGTAAAAGGCCTATTATTTGTACTTGCGCTTTCTTGCGGCTTCGGATTT
>CACZSP010000264.1 GCA_902783905.1 uncultured Ruminococcus sp. | reverse complement strand
TCCGCCGTCTGCACCGTCGCCTTCCCGTCCCGTAAAGCCGGACGGGCAAAGGATGCTCTGGACGAGCTTGCGTCAGATATGCGGGAATTATATTCGCAGAACGAACCGGGAATACGCGTCTGCGCGGAGGAAACCGACCCCTGCACGGACGCTCTGACCGCCGCCGATACCGAAAAGATCTGCCGCCTGCTTTATCTTCTTCCGAACGGCGTCCGGCATATGAGTACATCCCTTCCGGGGCTTGTGGACACCTCGGTCAGCACCGGCGTCGCCCGCCTCGAAGACGGCCGTTTCAGATTCCGGAGTCTTATCAGATCGTCGTCCAAAATGCGCAAATACGAACTGTGGCACCGGATACGCGAATCGGTAGAGGCTGCCGGAGGCACCTGCGGCATCGAGGGAGAATATCCCGGCTGGCAGTTTAACAAAGACTCCCGGATGCTTGCCCTGACGGTCGCCGCATACCGGGAACTGACCGGAAAGAGGATGAAGGTCTTCGCGACCCACGGAGGGCTCGAATGCGGGATCCTTTCCGACAAGCTGGAAGGGCTCGACTGCGTTTCGATAGGCCCCGAGCTAAGCGGCATCCACTCCCCTGCCGAACGGCTGGGCGTCGCCTCGGTGGGAGAACTTTACCGGCTTCTGCTGGCGATACTGAAAAAGTGCTGATTATAATAACCCGAACGGCAGTACCGCCGGGTCCGGCAAACGAGGACCCGGCGGTACTGCCGTTCGGGAAACACGAATGATGGCGTTCCCGCTCCGTAATATTTCTGTGTGATATCATTCGGTAAGGAATTCGGTTATCGCTTTACCCTCGGCGTCGGGCATTTCCACGCCGAGAAGCGCGGCGTAGGTCGGGGCCTCGTCGACGACGTCGTGCCGTCCTACCCTGACTCCCGCGCGGATATGCGGACCCTTGGCGAGGAATACCGGCTGAGGTCCTACCGCCGGATAATACCCGTGCGTGGCTCTGCCGAACCTGAAGTCGGAAAGATCCATCGGAGGAACGAGCGGACGGCGGCAGCTGTCCGAGAAAGAGGTGTATCCGTCGGATTCGAGAACGAATTCGAAATCTCCGTCGAGGTGAAGCTCTCTCGCCTCCTCCTTCGTTATTATCTTCGAAAAACCGTATATGCCCTCGTCGCGCAGCTTTTCAAGGAAGGAAAGCAGTTCGGCGCGGGTCTTTTTGTCCTCCGGATCCTTAAGATACACAAGTGTCGACATTGCGTTCGAGAAGCAGTAGGCGCGCCAGTCCTTCACCTTTCCCTTCACGTCGGTATCGATGAATCCCGCCTCGGCGAGCAGAACGTTGATCTTTACCGTCCGGACGATCTGACGCTGACCGTGGTCGGAAACCAGGAAGAAATCGGTTTTATCGAGCAGTCCGCGGGACTCGAGCGCGCGGCCGAGCTGACCGATGTTTTCGTCGATAATATCGAGAGACTCGCGCACCGTCTGAGAGAAAACGCCGGTCACGTGCCTCTGATGGTCGATATTGCCGTTGTGAACGAACATCACTTCGGGTGCGCGCTCCTTTATCACGTCGACGGCGCAGGCCATAAGGAAATTGTCGATCTGCGGATATATGCAGAAATTCTTGCGTCCGGTCAGTTTGTACGACGGCGCCAGTTCTCCCGCGTTGCGCAGGACGATCTTTACCATATCTTCGTCCGATCCCTGCGACGCAAATCCGGTCTCAAGAGTCTCGTCCTTGTGAGGCAGCCAGTATTCGTTGATAAGACTGTCGATCGACGGATGGTTCCCCGTCACCGGCCAGAAAACGGAGCCCGTGGTGTAACCGCCCTTCTTAGCCGCGTCGAATATATCCCCTGTCTTGACGCAGGAGTGATCCCACTGCCAGGTGTCCTCTTTCGAGTCAGTCGTGAAGCGGAAGTTGCTGATGACGCCGTGCTTCGCCGGCCAGCATCCGGTCGTCATCGAAACGTGCGCCGGGTAGGTAACCGACGGATATACCGTCATTATAGACTCCGCCTCGGCCCCTCCGGCAAGATATTTCGAGAAATTCGGCTTGGTTCTGAGATAATCTACGTCTTCGGTGACCATCGCGTCTACCGAAAAGACAAGAATTCTGCGTTTTTCGGACATTTTTTACCTCTGTTTCATGTAATTACACATTGATTTTCGCACGTAAATATGATACAATAATCGCATATTATTATATATCCCGGCGGGGAAAAAGTCAATGAAAGAAAAAAATAAAACGCTGGCCGATATCGCGTCGGAGCTCGGCCTTTCGACTGCGACCGTCTCCCGGGCGCTTCACGGCGACCCGTCGGTCGCCCCGGAAACGGCGAAAAAGGTCCTGTCAGCCGCCTCCGGAAATCACGTGCGGACCCGGCGTACCTCAGCTCAGGCCCGTGGAGGCAACACCGCTCTTATCGTCGCTGCAAACCTGTCGAATCCGATCACGCTCGGATTTATAGACGGTTTGCGCGGCTCGCTCTCGGATCTCGGTATCAAAAGCCTGGTCACGCTGACCGACTACGACGGCAGCCGCGAATGCGAAGCGCTCGGCTACGCCGCGGCCAACGGAATGACGGCCGTTTTTCTGCTCAACGCGATAGAAAGCCCGCGGCTGATCGAACTTATCGGAAGGTGCGGCATACCCGTCGTGCTGATAAACAGATATCTTGAAAAGCGGGAAACCGATCTCGTTATGATAGACAACTACCGATGCGGATTTCTCGCCGCCGATTATCTGATAAAACGGGGCCACCGGAATATCGCGCACATAGCCGGCCCCGAAACCTCGGTCACCTGCCGCGACCGCACCCGCGGATTTCTCGACGCTATGGACAAAGCCGGCCTCGACGGCAAAATACATCTCTTTTTCGGAGACCGGACCTTCGACGCCGGAGCGGCGTTCGCGGCAAAATGGCTTTCGCTGCCCGAAAAAAAGCGTCCGACCGCCCTTTTCTCGACGACCGGACTTATGGCGGCAGGGGCCGTCACGGCCCTGCGGCGCGAGGGCGTGCGCGTGCCGGAACAGATGAGCGTGATCATCAACGACGATTACAGCAAATCATACAACCCGAGTCCGATCGATTTCACCTGCTACGGCCGCGATCCGGTGGCAATGGGAAGAACCGCGGCGCTCCTTTTGTCCGAGCGGCTCGCCGACCCGTCTGCGCCGCCGAAGCGGATCATTCTTCCTCCCGTTCTGACCGAATACAACAGCGTGCTCAAGGAGACGTAAAATAATGACAGGAATATCGATCCCGTTCAAGGGAATATTCGACGAAGAAGCGATGAAAGGATTCATTCCGGCGCTGACGCGGGCGAAAGATCTCGGCGCCGAAAGCGTCGAAATACGAAACGTAAAGCCGGGATACGACCCGGCGGAGGTCGGTAAGATCGCGGCGTTTATCACCGGTCTCGGCTTCCGAATCTCGGTGCACGGCGCGATGGAATCTCCCGAAACGGCCGTCGAAGACGTTTTCGCTCCGCTTTCGGAAGTTCTTCCCGGGCTGAAACAGAAGTCGCTCAATATCACGGTGCACCCTTTCGACGGTGACAACCCGTCGGCGCTGACGAATCTTTCCGATTATATAACCGAAAACGGCCTCCCTGTCACGATAGCGCTGGAAAACAAGCGCCTGATGCCCGACGGCACCCAGGGCGACTGCGCGGAATACGTTCTCGAGGCGGTGAAAAAGACGGACCGGCCGAACGTCGGTATATGCTTCGATCTCGGGCACTATCTGTATTTCGTTCTTAAGAACCATCCCGAAAAACCCGATATGCTGCCCTCGAGTGAGTTTTACAGCCGCGTGATCCATACGCATATCCACGCGCTGCGCGGACACAGCACGCATTTCCCGCTGACCGCGGAATACGATATGCCGCTGCGTGAATATCTCGCTCCGCTCGCGCCGTCATTCTCGGGGATTTTCAACCTGGAACTGAGTTTTCACAAGTTTGCGGATCTGCTCTCTCCCGCCGACGCGCTCGCGGCTTCGCTGGATTCTCTTCGGGCAGCGATCCCCAAGGTCTTAGCGGAACACGACCGTCTGCGGCGGGAATTCGACGGGGATTTCCGCTCGGCTCTCACCGTTTTTGACCGCAAAGAGGGACTTTCGGTCTCGCTTGCCGGTCCGACCTTTTATCTGTTTTCCTTCGGCGGATACCGCATCGCGGTCGATCCGGCGTTCCGGGTAGCCCGGCGTCTGGCTGACACCCCCGCGAAGGCGGGAGAACTGCTTCAGGACGCCGACCTTGTCGTGATCACTCACGCTCACAAGGACCATTTCGAGGAAAGCACGGTGCGCCTGACGTCCGGAAACCGGGCAAAATGGATCATCCCGGATTTTCTCGCCGAAAAAGCGCTTTCTTACGGACTGCCCGAAGAAAAAATGATGATCGCCGAAAAGGGAAAACCGCTCGCCGCCGGTCCGCTGACGGTACTTCCGCTCGAGGGACGCCACTTCCGCCCGGACACCGGAAAGGGAGTGCCCGAGTACGGGTATTTCATCACGCGGGAGGGGCTTCCGTCGGTCGTCGTTCCCGGAGACACGAGGGATTATTCCGCCCTGCCGGAAGTCCCGCCGGCGGACGTGTGTTTTCTGCACGTCTGGCTGGGCGACGGTCTCGAAGACGCGGAAACCCACCCCCTGGCGCGCGACGCGGCTCGTTTTGCGCTCCGTTTTTCCGAAAAATGCGTCATCCTTGCGCATTTGTACGAGAGCGGTCGGAAGGACGGCAGGATGTGGACGCGCGCTCACGCGGAGGAGATCGCCCGCGAGATCGCGTCGCTCTCTTCCGCGACGCGGGTGATGATCCCGAGGCAGGGAGAGGTCATTCCCATGTCGTGTGACTGAGGCATTGTGACCGTGATCATCAATAATTGCTATTGTTCAGCAGTTACCGATTTGCTTGGTAACAATCCCTCCGTCGCCTCCGGCGACACCTCACTGCCAAATTGGCGGACAATTTGGCGTACACAAGGGAGGTTCAGCTACAGCGAATCGTTTACTTGAGCGGCACTGACCATTCCAAATACACATAAAAACGACAAGGTTGAATCGACAGAGGCACCCGAAGAATTGCCGCGCCCTTGGCCCCCTTGTGCAAAGGGGGCTGTCACGCGCCCCGCGCGTGACTGAGGGATTGTCGCTTCTTGATGAAAACCGCTTAAGTTCGGCTGTAACCGGTTCGCTCTGTAACGCGCCGCGAATAAATAATCAGGCTGTCCTGCGCCGGGGCAATTACCCTGGGCCGGACAGCCTGATCGGTTTATTATCCGCCTGTTTATACGAGCGTCTTCAGTTTTCCCTTTTCTGCCGACCAGTCGAGCGGGACGTCGGGACCGGGAGAGGTCGTGATATCCACAGCTCTCTTTTCCTTTGCGCTCTTCGAGAAGGCCTCCATTATCTCGAGGACGTGCAGCGCAAGGGCGCCCGAAGCGTTTGCCGGCCTGCCTTCAGCGATAGCGAGAGCCGTGTCGGCGACGCCGATCCCGCGGGAGTTTTCGGTGTATGAGCTGACGTATTCAAGCTCCTTCTCGCTTTTGTCAGCGACCGAATAAAGAAGGACGCTGCCCCCGAAGGTGTTGGGATCGGGGACCGAAAGCGTGCCTTCGGTGCCGTAGATCTCGATCGGCGGAAGGTGATGCTTCGGAACGTCAAAGCTCATCATGACGGTGACGAGCGCGCCGCATTCGAATCTGACGACCCCGGCGACGTGCGTGTCGACCTTCACCGGGATCTTCGTCCCGTATTTCGGCTTGCTTGTGATCACCCTCTCTTCGAATGCCTTCCCCGCGAACGCCGTGACTCTTTCGGCCCTGCCGAGAAGTCTGACGAGCGCGGTGATATAGTAGGGTCCCATGTCGAGGAGCGGCCCGCCGCCGATATCGTAGTAGAATTCGGGATCGGGGTGCCAGCTCTCATGGCCGCGGCACATCATTACCGCGACTCCTGCGACCGGTCTGCCGATGAGTCCGTCCTTTACCGCGGCCGCCGCCGTCTGCAGTCCGGCGCCGAGGAAGGTGTCGGGAGCCCCGCCGAGATACAGTCCTTTTTCTTCGGCGATCCTCAGCAGTTCCTTCCCCTGGGAGAATTCGAGCGACAGCGGCTTTTCGGTGTAGGCGTGCTTCCCGGAGAGAAGCGCCGCTTTGCAGACTTCAAAGTGACTCTTCGGGGTTGTCAGATTGAGTACGAGATCGACGTCGGGCGCGTTCGCAAGCTCC
>CACZSP010000263.1 GCA_902783905.1 uncultured Ruminococcus sp. | reverse complement strand
TGAAAAGCCAGAACATGTCGTGAAACCGTTCCACCCTTTCGAACAGTAGCTTCACCCAGGCGATACGCAGAATGACGCTCCCGAAAAGACTGATCACCATCGGTATTATCGAAGTACCCAGCCCGCGGAGCATTCCCGAGCCGACTTCCATCAGTCCGCAGAGGAAGTAGGTGGGAGCCGTTATCCGCAACCGCAGGGCTCCGTATTCGCGGACCGCGGCCTTGTCAGCTCCCGGAGCGTAAATCGTCAGCAGCTGGTCGGTAAAAATATACGCGACAGCCCCGAGCGTCAGTCCGATAATCAGTACCAGGAGGATCGACGAGACGAGTACACGAATGATCCTCTTGTATTTTTTGGCGCCGAAATTCTGTCCGCAGAAGGCAAGCGCCCCGTGATATACCGAGTTGCAGGAGATGTATATGAATCCGTCGACGTTTGACGCGGCGGTGTTTCCGGCCATCGCCGTCCTTTCAAGCGAGTTTACCGCCGACTGAAGGACGACGTTCGACAGCGAGAAAAAGACTCCCTGAAGCCCCGCCGGAATCCCGAAGCGCGCCATTTTCCAGAGCTTATCCGGATATATCCTGAGCTTTCGGAAATAAAGTTTGCAGCAGTCGTCGAGAGTGGCGAGCCGGATTATTACCATAACCGCCGAGACGATCTGGCTCGAGACGGTGGCGAGCGCCACGCCGGCCACGTCCATCTTGAAAACGATCACGGTAAGCAGATTCAGAAGCACGTTGACGAGGCCCGAAACGATAAGAACGATAAGCGGGAATTTCGTGTTTCCCTTCGCCCGGAGAACCGCTCCGCCGAAGTTGTAAAGCATCGATGCCGGAAGTCCCGCAAAATAGATCCGCATATACAGCGACGACCAGTCGATTACGTCGGACGGGGTGTCCATCATCGAAAGGAAATCCTTTGCGAAGATTATGCCGACGGCGGAAAGGGCGGCTCCCATTATTAACGAAGTGAGAATCGCCGTGTGCACCGTTTCCGAAACGTCCTTTTCGCGGCCGGCTCCGAGGCCCTGGGAAACGATGACGCAGGTCCCGACCGACAGTCCGAGAAAAAGACTGACTATCAGATTCGTCAGCGACCCGGTGGATCCGACGGCGGCAAGCGCCTTTTCTCCGTCCGACGCGAATCTTCCGACGACTGCAACGTCGGCGGCGTTGTAAAGCAGCTGGAGTATTCCGGAAAAAAGCATCGGAAGAGTATAGGCGACAAGACGCGGGAAAATGGCGCCGTTTATCATATCGACGTCCCGCGATTTTCCTATCGTCCTCTGTCTCGACGAATAATGATTTCTCAGAAATGCAGTGTGCACGATACCCTCCGGAATAACAAACAGGCATATTATACTTTATAATATTTGCGTTGTCAATAGAGGTTGAAAAAAATATTGTATTCCGTTTAAAATTATGATATAATATAAGTTGTTTTGTTATTGCCACAGGAGTCAAGGAGAGAGTAATGCATATCAGAAGAGACGATTTACGCAATATAGCCATCATAGCGCACGTCGACCACGGAAAGACGACGCTTGTCGACGAGATGCTCAAGCAGGGCGGTATTTTCCGCGAAAACCAGGAGACGGTGACCTGCGTGATGGATTCGGGAGACATCGAGCGCGAAAGAGGAATCACGATACTCGCAAAAAACACGGCGGTACATTATAAAAACACCAAGATCAACATAGTCGACACCCCGGGTCACGCCGACTTCGGAGGAGAGGTGGAGCGGGTTCTCAAAATGGTGAACGGAGTTCTTCTTCTCGTCGACGCCGCAGAAGGACCGATGCCGCAGACCCGGTTCGTTCTTCAGCGCGCTCTGGAGCTCAATCACCCGATTATCGTCGTGATAAACAAGATCGATAAGCCGGACGCCCGCATTTACGAAGTCATCGACGAGGTGCTAGAGCTGCTCATCGACCTCAACGCGACAGACGAACAGCTTGACAGCCCGATGATCTTCTGCTCGGGAAGAGCGGGAACGGCGTCGCTGTCCCCGGACGAACAGGGGACCGACTTAAAGCCGCTGTTCGATACCATACTCGATTACATCCCGGCCCCGGAGGGTGACGACGAGGGAGATTTTCAGATGCTGGTATCCAGCATCGACTACAACGATTACGTGGGCAGGATAGGCATCGGCAGGATAGAGCGGGGAGTGCTTAAGCAGAATCAGGA
>CACZSP010000262.1 GCA_902783905.1 uncultured Ruminococcus sp. | reverse complement strand
TATGACTTTTTACTGTTTATGATTACCGAAACCAGAATTATTACCACAATAATAAAGGTTATCAAGCAAATGACCGCAGCATTTTTACCACGTGATTTCATCCGGTTTCACAATATGTTCTTTCCGTATATTCCGGCCGGCTCTCCACCCGCAGGGATCAGAAGATTGCCGGTCATCAGCGGCAGACTTGATTTCTCTTTTGCCGAAACGTGGATAAGACGGACCGTCGAGCCGTAAAGAATATTGTCGCGTATCACGAAATTGCGCGCGGTGTTGTCGTAATTCCAGCTTTTGATAAGAGCAGGCGTTTCCTTGTTGTGACGCTGGGAGCCCCAGCCGAATCCGGCTCCGGTGATCACGTTGCCTTCGATAAGGCAACCGTCGATAAGACTGCGGCAGTCGCCGTCGGTACGGTCGAGAAAGTATTCGATGCCGTAGGTGCATTTCTCGATCAGATTGTTCCGGTAGATCACGTTTTTTTGCAGATATTCTTTGCCGCGGGTGGTTATCTGATGAGTTGCCCCCGCGTCGTACACCTGGTAAATATGACAGTTTTCGACGGTATAACCGTCGCATCCGCCGTATATCTCCACTCCGTTGCCGTATCTTGTGACCGATCCGCGCCTGCCCGCGGGATAGTTTGGATCGGTGCCGGAGTAGTGCTGTACGGCGCCGCCGATCCAGCCGATCTCGCAGTTCGAAACGTGCAGTCCGGCGACGCTCGATCCGCCGGCGGCGACGGCGTGTCTGCCGCAGTATTCGAGGCGCAGATTGTCGATCCGCACGCCGTTAGCGCTTCCGACCTTTATCAGATGGACCGCCGGTAGCGCCTCGATATCGTCGAATATCTCTCCGGGGTTTCCGCAGTCGCACCGCAGATAAAGGACCGTGGGATATCCCTCTCTTGTGTCGGGGACCGGGAAGGATTCGCCCTTCGACGGCTTTTCGGTGAAGCCGCCGCGGAACTCGCAGTACAGATCGAGATCCAGAGTCATTTCACGGCGAAAATCAAAGGGGACCGCCGGGTCATCCCTGCAGACGAACCTTCGTCCGTCGAAGGAGGGGATAAGCTTGCGCGAGACAAACTCGCCGCAGTTGAAAACGAGCGTGCCGCAGTCGGGTATCGTTCCCCTTAGCCGCCATATCCCGCCGCCCTCGTTTTCCCAGCAGTCCGGATCCGCGAAATTGCGGGGAGAACCGCAGATCACCGGTTTTTCTCCCTCTCCGTACGCGGCGTAGGTCACGCCGGGACGGGCGGCAAACGATCCTCTGAACAGGTCGCCGCGTCGGAAAAAGACTCCGTCACCGGGTCCCGGTTCGATCGAACGAAGTTTTTCAATGGTGCGGAAAGCCGTGCCGGGAGTCGTTCCGTCGTTTTCGTCGCTCCCGCCGGCAGAAAAGTAAAACCGTTTCCCGGAAACGTTTGTCTCGTCCGGCGCCGATCCGATCCGCTTTTTTGCCCCGGCAGCGGCGTTTTCGGCTTTGTTTTTCAATAATTCAAATTCCGCCTGTGTCATATCATAGTCCTTTCCCGGCTATAAGTCCCCAGGCAAGATAGAGAAAACCGCATGCGAACATCACCGGCACCGGGCTGAACCTGAATTTCTTCATCACGAAGAGCGCGGCGGAGAATAAAAGAACGCCCGCGTAATCGAGGGAGGTGAATGACATGCTGCCGTCCGGGAAGATCACCCTCAGGATCATCGACAGGGCGGTCGCCGCGATAAGGGCGACGATGACAGGACGAAGACTTGAAAGGATCCCGCGGAACAGATCGAGTTTGCGGTATTTTTTGTATAAAAACCAGAGAACGGTCAGAATGACGAGGGAGGGAAGGATGCAGCCCAGGGTTGCGACGAGGGCGCCCGGTATCCCCGCGATCCTGATACCGACGAATGTCGCCGCGTTAACGGCTATCGGACCGGGAGTCATTTCCGCGATGGTGACGAGGTCGGCGAATTCCGACGCACTGAGCCAGCCCTTGATATTTACCGCCTGGCTCTCTATTATAGGGATGGACGCGTATCCGCCGCCGACACTGAAAAGCCCCACCTGAAGGAAGGAAAGAAAGAGTTCGAAGAGTATCATTCCGTCTTCTCCTCCTTCTTTTTCGCTTTGACGATAAGCGCGTATACCGTCCCGATCAGCGCGGCGCCGAGGATTATCAGAACCACGTTGATATCGGTGAAGAAGGCGAGAACGAACGCCGCGACCGTTATCAGGTCATAAAAAACGTTCTTCTCCTTTATCACTTTCGCTCCGAGTGTCAGCACCACGTCGACGAGCACCGCCGCGACGCCCGCCTTCATTCCCTGTAAAAACAGGATCACGTAACGGTTCGAAGAGAAAGCCGCGTAAAAGAACGACAGGACCGAAAGGATGACGAGCGGCGGGATGACCGTTCCGAGCACGGCGGTTATCATCCCCGGCAGCCCTGCGACCTTCCAGCCGACGAGCATTCCGGCGTTGACAGCGATCGCGCCGGGAGACGACTGAGCCATCGCCGTGATATCGAGCATTTCGTCTTCTTCGATCCAGTGATATTCGTCGACGAACTTCCTTTTCAGAAGCGTGACAATAACGAAACCGCCTCCGAAGGTGAAGGCGCTGATATACAGGGTGGACAGAAACAGTCTTATCAGTCTGCGGGCCTTTCCCGCTCCGTCGTTTTTCAAGTTCTTTTCAGTTGAATGCAATATCCGCGACGACCGGATAGTGGTCGCTGGCGTTTACGGTGTAACGGTTGACCGGGACCTTGTATCCCTTTACCGTCAGGCTGTTTTTCGTAATGAAAATGAGATCTTCGATAACTCCGCCGGTGCTTCCTTCGCCTACGGTGTGAAAGGTCCCGATAGCCGTAGAAAAGTTGCCGGTCTCCGACTGGGAGCAGTCAAAGAATCCGCGGGAGGTGAAGTAGTTATAGGGAGAAACTCCCTTCCAGAAAAACCAGTCGCCCGAAAGAATGAACGGTATATCTCCGAATTTGCTTTTCACGTATTCGGTCTCTTTGTAAACCTCTTCCGAGAAGACGGTCCTCCACTGTCCCGACGCGTCGCGGTTGTCGGAAAAATGGACCGAAAAAACGCAGAAGCGCTTTCCGTTCTTATCGAAGACGGCCCAGGCGTAACCGTGATAGGAGATCATGTCGGAAAGATACGAGAAGCCGGAATCGACAAGCGTTATCCCGGCATTCTTACGGTAAAGAACCGGGAATCCGCAGCGGCGGTTTTTAAGACTGTCGTCGGGTTCGGCGGGATCCGGATTGATCGCGCGGTATGCGTGTTCCACCGTTTCGTATTCTCCGGCGACAAGCGGGGCGAGAGCGTTCGTGATACCTCTGTTGTACAGGTACTCGTTAAGGGTGATCACGTCGGGAGCGTAGGTCAGGAATGTGTCGGCAAGAAGCTCGGCGCGCCGTTCGTCGGTGTTGACGGTCGAACTGATAAGGACGTTCGACTGCATGACGCGGATATCGGTGCCTTCGCTGCGCAGTATCATCCTTTTACTGTCCTTGTCCGCCGCGCTTCCGGATAAATTCAATCCGGAAAGATCGACGGCGGTCCCCGATTTCACGGCTGCTTCGAGAGCCGATTCGAGACTGTCGAGCGCGACCTCGTAGGTCATCGGACCGCCCGCTTCGAGCAAGAGCCCGGTTTCGGTCCGCACAAGCTCGTACCGGTCGCCGGTGACGGTCTTATCGGGAGTTCTCCGGGTGTTCCCGACAACTATCTCGTGCTCCGCCTGCGGCTTTGAGTCCGTTATTACCGGAAGGGATCTGCCGGTATATCTGAGTATAATATCCCGCAGGCGCTCGGCGGCCTGTCCGGAATAATATGACCCGTTTTTGTAAACGATACTGTATTCCGCGGGATCGGATCCGGAGATCCGCAGACCTTCCAGAGGATAGGAAGCGCGGTATCTGGCGGTGAAATCCGACGCAAGAGAAAGCTCCGTAATTCCGTCGGTCAGACAGTTCTGCGTAAACCAGTCTACCGCATCGGCGCACGCCTTGTCCGACCCTCCTTCGATAAAGAGGGAGCCGCCACGCATCGCTATGACGTAATCGTCGTAAAGAAGTCCCGAGGCAAGCTCTTCGGCTGTTTCGTACAACGCATTTTTGGCCCCGAGTCTTCCCACGATTATCGCCTGATCTTCGGGCGATACCGAAAACATATACTCGTCGTACAGTCTGAATTTGATTCCCGTCGAAGCTTCAAGCTTTTTTCGCAGCGCCGCGGCGGCGGAGACGACGGCGTCGGATGCATTGTCTCCTCTTACCACCGCGTAGGCAGTCGCTCCGCCGGAGGCGAGC
>CACZSP010000261.1 GCA_902783905.1 uncultured Ruminococcus sp. | reverse complement strand
TTGTGCGGTATTGCCTTAATAACGGCAAGCATTTAGAAAAGGTAGCGACACCGTAATAATCGCCGCCGCTTCGCTACCCCCAAGGGGAAGGTAGCGGGTATCGCTCGCCCGGGCGGCACGAGCGGTTCAAACAGTATTCGGGACAATCCCATCCGCCAAAGCAAAAAGCGCAGAACGCACGGCAGTTGACTGCCGTGCGTTCTGCGCTTTTTGCATTTTCAATTATCGGCTGTCACCGGCAGCAGGTCATTCCGCTCTCTCCCAGCGCCAGCGCCAGCCGTTCGAGCGCCGCGGCGTCGGCCGATGAAAAACGCGAATACTCCGGGGAGTCGATATCGATGACTCCGGCGACTTCGCCGCCCCGCAGGACGGGTACGACGATCTCCGAGCGCGACTCGGAGGAACACGCGATGTGTCCCGGAAAGGAGAGCACGTCGTCTACGACGACCGTCTGCCGCCGCGAGGCGGCGGTGCCGCATACGCCTTTCCCGAAGGGTATCCGGGTGCACGCCGGGTCGCCCGAGAAGGGACCGAGCCAGAGGACTTCTCCGTCCGCGATATAAAAGCCCGCCCAGTTTATCCGGTCGATCTTTCCGAGTACCGCCGCCGCGTTAGAAAGGTTGGAAACGGCGGGGAGGGAGGGGTCTATGAGAGACAGCGCGAGATCGACCGCGTCGCCTGCCGTCATCTGTAATTCCTTCTGTTTTCCGCGAGGATGCGGTCGCGGTCCATCGATCTGACGCGCGAAAACGCCTCCTTGAGCACCGACCATGCGACCGGCGGATTCTCGGCTCGGTAGTTGTTCGACTCGCTGCCGTAATATCCCCAGGCGAGAAGGGTCCTCGCGCCGGCGTCGTACGCCGCCTCGGCGGCGGTGATTATATCATCCTCGCACCCGCGGGGGTTGGAGTATGACTGGATCCAGATGTTGTGATCCTTTTCAAATTTTGCCGACAGATCGAGATTCTGTTCGGTGCGGCTTCTGACGAAACGGTATACGTCGAAGGACGGATCGTCCTTCTTTCTTTTTATCCAGTAGGGATCGGATCCGATATTGTCCATATAGGGAAGAGCGGCGATAAGATCGGCGGTGTCAAGATTTACGCCGTAGGAGCCGATCATAACGCAAACCGCGTTGCGTATTCCTTTTGCGTGGCTGTATCCGGTGACGTCGGCAAAATAATCGGCTATCGACTGAGCGGCAAAGCGGCGGACGTCGTCGTCCGGCTCGACCGGCATTTCCCTGCCGTATTTTTCGGCGAACAGCGCACGGCAGCGCGGGCAGGCGCAGGCGTGGAAGACTTTTCCGTCGGGCGTTTTCTTGACCGGCAGATGGGGCTCGTCCCAGAAGATAGTCTTCGCGCCGCAGAACTCGACGGCGTCGATCCAGTCCTTCGAGAATTTCCGGTATTCAGGGCTGTAAAGGCAGGGGTAAATTCCCGCGATCGTTCCGTCGGAATAGACCATGTGTGCGTCGGGATAAAGGGCGAGAAAATGCGAGGTGTCTCCGGGAGAGCCGGCAAGGCCCCAGTTGTCGACCCAGGATTCGAGTCCCAGGTCTGCCGACATTCCGATGATGTCCTTTATAACGTTCAGATGACGGTTCCAGTCGGTGTGGGAGAGCATGTGAACGACGGTGTCCATTCCGTGCGTCGCCATGTCGAGCAGGTCCTGTTCGGCGTGATGCGGCATTCTGTTTCCGTGATATGCCGCTCCGAGATGAAGCTTTCCGGCGGTGTCCATTTGATTTTTCTCCTTTATTTCATATACGCCGCGACGGCGTTTTCAAGGGATCTCATTATCTTTCCGGCGCGCTTTTCGTCCTTTGCGGTGACCGAGAAGTAGGCTTTGAGCTTCGGCTCGGTGCCCGACGGGCGGATGATGACCGAGCAGTCGCCTTCAAGCGAGTATCTGATCACGTCGGACGGGGGAAGTCCGTCGATCCCGCCCGAGTAGTCCTTCATTCCGGTGACCCGCAGACCTCCGATCGATTCGGGAACGGCGCGAAGCTTTTTCATTATCTCCGCCATCTTGCCGAAGCCGGCGGCGCCTTTGAAATAATATGAATTGCCTTTGTTCAGAGCGTATCCGAAGCGGGAGTATATTTCGTCCAGTTTTTCGGTCAGAAGAATTCCGCGGGAGGCGTAATAAGCGTACATCTCGCAGAAGAGCATGGCGGCGACGACGCCGTCCTTGTCCCTGACGTAACTGCCCGAAAGATAGCCGCAGCTTTCCTCGAATCCGAAGATGAAGGAATCCGCGCGCCCCTTCTTTTCGAGTCTGCCGATATATTCGCCGATGTATTTGAATCCGGTCAGCAGACTGACGCATCCGACGCCGTACGACGCCGCGATCTTCTCGCAGATATCGGCGGTGACTATCGTTTTTACGCATACCGGGTCCTTCGGCATCGCGCCCCGTTCGGAAAGCCGTGCGCATATAAAATCAAGAAGCAGAGTTCCCGTCTGGTTGCCCGAAAGGACCTTCCATTCGCCTTTTCCGTCCTTTACCGCCGCGCCTATCCGGTCGCAGTCGGGGTCGGTGGCGAAGGTCATCCCGGCGCCGGTCTTTTCGGCGTATTTTATACAGGTTTGCAGAGTTTCGGGAAGCTCGGGATTCGGGAAGGGACAGCCGGGGAAGTTTCCGTCGGGCTGCGCGTGTTCGGGTACGACCGAAACGCCGGTAAAGCCGGATCTTTTGAGGATCTCTGTCACCGGAACGAGTCCTGCGCCGTGAAGCGGAGAGTAAACGATTTGAATGCTTCTGTCGGTGCCGTCGCCGGCGGGCAGGACGGATCTTGAGCGGACTGCGTCGAGATATTCGTTCATAAGGGAGGGCTCGGTGTAAACGATGCTCCCGTCCGCGACGCCTTCGTCGAACGGTTTAAATTTGATCTTTGAAAAATAATCGTATTTTTCGATGGAGGCGGTGATCTTTTCGGCGGCGGCCGAGGTTATCTGGCAGCCGTCGGGCCCGAACACCTTGTAACCGTTGTATTCGGCGGGGTTGTGGGACGCCGTGATCATTACGCCGGCGGCGCAGCCGAGGCGTCTTACGGCAAAGGAAAGGCAGGGCACCGGGGCAAGCGACGGAAAGATCGCCGTCGGTATTCCGTTGCCGGCGAACACCGATGACGCAGTCTCGGCGAACAGTCTCGATTTTCTTCTCGAATCGTAGCATATAACCGCCCCGCGACCGGCGTTTTTCGCGCGGCGGCTCTTTACGTAATCGGCAAGTCCCTGCGTTGCCCGGGCGATCACGTAAACGTTCATGCGGTTGGTTCCCGCGCCGATAACGCCGCGCAGTCCCGCCGTGCCGAATTCCTGGCCGCGGTAAAAGGCGTCGTTCTTTTCGGCGTCCGACATTCCTTTGAGTTCGGACTGAAGGTCGGGATCGGCGCTCGCAAGCGCCTTCCATTTTTCGTAAAGTTCTTCTGTTTCT
>CACZSP010000260.1 GCA_902783905.1 uncultured Ruminococcus sp. | reverse complement strand
GGGCGTTTTTCAAGACTTCGACGCGGGAACGGGCACGCAAATGGCCGGCAAGATACATGTGGCGAAGTGTGCGGCATTTCCCCCACAGGCGCAAAAAGAGCCGTCAATGACGCGACGCGAAATCCGGGGCGGATTTCGCCGTCGAATTGTGCGGTATTGCCTTAATAAAACGGCCCGCACCTGACCGGGATATCGGATATCCCTGCCACGGTACGGGCCTTTTCATTTTCAGTGCGACTTCCGGAATTGCTTGCGCCCTTACTTTATTCGAATACGATCGACACTCCGGGGAACATCGCCGGATCCTTTGCTACGACCGGAGTTTTTCCGGAGACCGATTCGAATCCCCTGACGGTGACGCTTTCCGGCATCAGTATCTGACGCGGCGCCGTTTTATAATTCTTGTTGATATCGGCAAAGATCCGCGGAGCCGAGGAGGACTTTGAGTCCTTCGCGTAAAAACCGTCTATCAGTATATGCTTCGGCAGCGTGCAGACGTATCCGAAATCGTGAGTTCCGTCGTTGGAACCGTTGATTATCACGACGTCTCCTCCGGCTCCCGCCTTCGGCAGGAAACGGCAGTTTCTGATCGTCAGATCGCCGTCCCAGGTGCTTCCGTAATCGGAGCGCAGATTTACGAAATAAGACGAATAAACGGTGCAGTTTTCGATGAGCGCCTGACCGTGCCCGATCAGATTGATCCCCTGATGTCCGAGGGTGCAGTTGCGGAGAGTGACGTTGCAGACTCCCTTGTGCGCGTCGAAACGCGAAAATACGCATCCGTCGAAAACTATGTTTTTCGCGTAATTGGATGCGAAAACTCCCCAGTAGGTGCTGTCGTTTATGTCGTTCGTCTGAGAACAGTTTTCGGCACGGAAGCTCGCGCAGGAGGTTACGAGGATATCGTAAGTCCCCATGCTGACCGAAGTGCCGGCCGATCCGATCTTTTTATAGGTTTTATGTCCGGTCATCACGCAGTCGCGTATGACGCATCCGGAACAGGACGAAAAGTTCAGCATTCCGGAATAGGGCTGTCCGTCGGCGCCCTCCTTTTCAACGAAGTGACGGAGTCCGTCGACTGTGACGTTCGATCTTGTTATATCGATCCCTCTCGCGTAATACGCGCTTGCCGTGCCGGCGTTGGCGTAGGTCGTGATCAGCCCGCCCCTGATCGTGATCGGAGTATCGTCGGCGCGCTTCGCGTAAGCGGCTGTGACCGTGTCGAAATCCCAGAGGATCGGAGTGGACGGATCAACCGTGCCGTCCGCCGAAACAAGAATGACGTCGGTCTTTGCCGCGCCGCTGTCCTGGTTGGCGCCCTGGCGGATATACTGCTTTACGTTGCTGTCGTACAGCGTGACAAGCGCGGGATACCCCGGCGCGTATCCGACGTTTGCCTGTCCCGCTTTCAGAGGCGACAGATCGATCTTTTCTGTCGAATACTGGGACCGGACGAGAAAGACGTCCGTCTGATAGCTTTCGACGTCCCGGTCGTCGATAATGAAGGACGCGGTGCTCCAGTCGGTATCGGTCATTATTACGGCGGGATTCTTCGATCCGCCGATATAATAGACCGCGTCCTCGCGGGCGAGAACCGGCAGTCCTTCGGCGTTCGCCTTATTGTGTGCGGCAACGATTGCCGGAGTGTCGTCGGTCGCGCCGTTTCCGAGGGCCCCGAAATCCTCGTACGTCACGAATTTTCCGTAATCCTTCTCCCAGCGCGCAATATCGCAAACGCCTTCCGCCGCGGGTATCTTTCCGTCTTTAATATCGGCAAAAAGATCGCGTACCGCGCGACAGATCCCGGTGCGCCGGCTTCCGCTGAGCACGACGGCGCCGCCGTCGGCAGTCAGCGAAACCGACGTCGATTCGCCCGGGATACATTCGACGCGTATGCCCCCTCCGTCAGAAAACCCCGGAAGGATCCCCGAAGCAAGGAAGATCTCGCGCCGGAGCGCCTCCGCGCCCGCGAGAGCAAGCGGATCGGACGGCTTCTCTATACTCATAGTCGAAACGCTCGTCCCGCCGATACGCAGATCCGAAAGGAAGGCGGACGGACAGCCGTAAAGCTCGAAATCTGCCGGTAACGCGAATTCCTTCCCCTTTTCCATCATTGATACGAGTTTATCGACGGCGGCGACGGTTCCCTCGTCGTCACCTCCGGCGACAAAAAGCTTCGTTCCGCACATTTTTATGACGTATCCTCCGTTTCCGAGCATTTCCCTGTCCGGAATAAAAGTATCCGCTGTTTCGCGCACGGTCTTTCCGACGAGTATTTCATAATCCGACCTGTTCGGATTTCTTTCCCAGTCGTCGGTGAAACCGATATATTTCGAATATATCGATTTGATCTGCATCACGAGAGCCGACGCAGCCGCTGTGACTTCGGGCGAGCAGTTCTCGCCGCGAACGACGTTGAATACGGTCGTTCCGTCGGCGGCGATGATAACGACGCGTTCCGGCTCCGCGGGCTCGGTTTCGGCTGAGGTTGAAACGGTGTTACCGGTCGACGCGGTTTCTTCCGGCGCGTCCTTTCCGCATCCGGCGAGAAGCGTCAGCAGCGCTCCCGCGAGCGTCAATAAGGCGAATATCCTTTTTTTCATCGTTCAGAAGGCGGTGGAGGGATCGCGGAACTCGCGTACCCGCTGATCGTACGCCGCGATCGCCTCCTCGCGGAAGGCGGCGCGGAAGCCGGCAGCTCCCGCAAGCTCCATCAGATGCTCGCAGAAGAGCGGGTTGAGCGGCAGGATCGGACCTATAAGCTGGGTGGCGATCAGATTTTTGTATCTGAAGCCCTCGATCTTCGATTTTTCGTTCAGTCCGAAACCTCTTTCGACCTTTATAAATCCGCAGGATGAATTGTCTCCCGACATTTCGGCAAACTGGGAGCGGAATCCGGTGACGGTTATCCCGTCCGCCTCTCCGATGACCTTTCCGTTGACCCGGCGGAACCAGTCGGTCGTGACGGTGAAATCGAATATTCCGATCCCTTCGGTCTCAAGCTTCTCGGTGACGTAGGTTATCTTTTTCCCGAGCAGGTCCGACGCGTTCCCGGTGAACAGGATGACCTTGCCGGCGTCGGCAAGGGCGGTCAGACGGTCGCGTAAGGGGCGCAGTATTCCGGCGACGCGGCGCTGTATGCTCTCGCTCATCGAGCCGAGCAGGATCACGTCGGGCTCGCCCGAAACGAAATAGGGCTCGTCCGTCAGCGGGGTATAGATCATTTCCGCCTGCGGCATCGACTGACGCAGGTATTCGGCGTTCTGCGGATCGCCGAACTGATTGCATATTTCGGAAAACAGTACTTCGATTTTCATTCCGCGGCTCCTTTCTTTGCGATCGTTTCCCTGACCTGCGCCGCCTCCTTAAGGATGTACGGGTCGTTCAGAATGCAGATATTTTCGTATTTTTCGCAGTCAACCAGCTCGGCTCCGGCGAACAGGTCGTCGGTCGTAAGGATCTTTTCAGGGTCGACCCCCGCCATCAGCGCGCGCAGTCTGTGGTCCCGGCAGCGCTTTCCGGCGAAAATGATCCGGTCGATGCTCGGATCCCGCAGAGCCGAATAATCGGTATCGTAGATCCAGCAGACGCTCTCTGAGTTTTTCGTATTGTCGCTCTTGTCGTCGATCATTATGAGAAGGCACTTCTTTTCCACCGGCAGCGAGGCGATGTAATTGAAGGCGCGGGCGGTCGCCACCGGGTTCTGTCCTTTCGACAGCTGGGTCGTTATGCTCAGTTTCCCCGAGTCAATATGGTCGTAGCGCGAGCTGACGATCTTCATTTCTTCAAACGCGGAGCGGATCTTTTCTTTTTCGATCCCCATTTCGCAGAGCAGTGCGACGGCTCCGCAGCAGTTGTAAAGATTGACGATATTGTCGTTCACGATCCGCAGATCCAGTTCTTCGCCGCGGCAGGAAACGGTGAAGCGGCGCCCTTCCCTGTCGACCGCCGTCACCGCGTAGTCCGGTTCCTCCGACGAGCGTCCGCATCCGGGGCAGCGGATCCTGCCGATATGATCGAATCTGACGTAATCGGCGGTCAGGCGCGTCCCGCATTCCGGGCAGTAGACCACGTCGCGCGATGCGAGCACGCTCCCCTCGGGTATTTCGGATTTCATTCCGAAATACACCCTGTCGCGGTTGTCGGGGAAAAGATGCGAGCAGATAAAATCGTCTCCGTTGAGCACGACCTTCACCGACGGCGGAAGCGCGGTGTTGAGTATGTACGAGATAAAATCGGTATGCGCGTTGCGCTTGAGCGAGTCGCGCATTATATTGTTGCAGACGAGGTAATCGGGTGTGATAAACCTGTACACCTTGAGCGAGCTTCGCTCGTCAACCTCGATAACGGCTATGCTTTTTTTCGGCTTTCCCGTCAGCGTGGCGTCGGCGAGCAGCGCGGTGGCGACTCCTCCCTGGACGTTGGATCCGGTGCTGTTGTTTGTCACTTCGTACCCGCATTTGCGAAGTACCGAAGTGATCAGGTTGGAAGTCGTCGTTTTTCCGTTGGTCCCGGTGACGCAGATCAGCGTTTCCGGCTTTTTCAGTCTCGCGAGGAAATCCGGACAGAGTTTGACCGCAATGATTCCGGGGACGCAACTGCCGTCACGACCGAACAGACGTATCACGAGGCGCGACAGCTTAGCCGCCCAGAGAGCGAAAATAAATCTCGGTGACATTGATAAATCTCCCTGACTGTTTTTATACGGGAATATTGTATCATTTATGCGCTTTTCTGTCAAGTAATTATATTTAGGATAAATAATGCGTGCATATTCAGCCGATATATGATATAATATAAAGGCGTATATTCGGACACAAAGGATGAAATGCAATGAAAGTCATTCACGGAATAGGTACCGGGATGGGTCTCGGGATACCGGACGAAAAGCTGATTCCAATGATAGGCGAGGCGGGCTTCGAGGCGTTCTTCACCGGATGGTCGGGGAAAGAGGGAGTCGCGCTTGCCAGGAAAACGGCGGACGCCTGCGGGCTGTTTTACCAGTCGGTGCACGCGCCTTTTCACAACGCTTACAAAATGTGGGTCGCCGGCGAGACGGGGGACGCGGCTCTCGACGAGCTTGTCCGCTGCCTTCACGACACGGCCGAAAACCGAGTCGGCATAATGATAGTCCATACGATAATAGGAATGGACAGGCACGAGCCGAATTCCATCGGCGTCGAACGCTTCCGCTCTCTCGTTCTCGAAGCCGAAAAATGCGGCGTGCAGATTGCGTTTGAAAACGTGGAGGGACCGGAATATCTGATCGCCGTCCGCGACGCCGTGATATCCTCGCCCGCCTCCGGATTCTGCTGGGACACGGGGCACGAAATGTGCTACAACGGCTGCTCCGACGTTCCGCTCCTTTTCGGAGACCGGCTGATCGCCACCCACTTCAACGACAATATGAAGCAGACGGAACCGATGATCACCTGGCACGACGATCTTCATCTTCTGCCCTTCGACGGTCTCGCCGACTGGCAGGGCGTTGCCGACCGCCTTGACAGAGCCGGATACTCGGGGGTGATGACCTTCGAAGTCACAAAATCCTGGCGGAAGGAAAAGATGCCGCGGGACATTTACGCGGACCTTGACGCCGCGGGATTTCTGAAACTCGCCTACGAAAAGGCGCTGAAGCTCGATTCGCTTCGGAAACGGTAGTATATAAAAATAACTGACATAAACGGAGAAAAACAATGCTCGACATCAGGTTTTTAAGAGAAAACCCGGAAATCGTTAAACAGAACATCCGGAACAAATTCCAGGATCAGAAACTTCCGCTCGTGGACGAGGTGATCGCACTCGACGCCGAATACCGCCGCACCCTCACCGAGGCGAGCGAGCTGCGCGCGGCGAAAAACCGTCTTTCAAAACAGATCGGCGCCCTGATGGCGCAGGGCAAACGCGCGGAAGCCGAAGAAACGAAAAAGCAGGTGGCCGAAAGCGCCGCGCGCCTTGCCTCTCTCGAAGCTCTCGAGCCGGAACTTCAGGAAAAGATCCGGCAGATCATGCTGAAGATACCCAACATAATAGACCCGTCGGTGCCGATCGGAAAGGACGACTCGGAAAACGTCGAAGTCCAGCGCTTCGGCGATCCGGCCGTTCCGGATTTCGACATTCCGTATCACACCGAGATAATGGAAAGCTTCGACGGTATCGATATGGATTCCGCCGGACGCGTATCGGGCAACGGGTTTTACTATCTTATGGGAGATATCGCGAGACTTCATTCGGCGATACTTGCCTACGCGCGCGATTTTATGATCAACAAGGGCTTCACCTACTGCATCCCGCCCTTCATGATCCACGGAAACGTTGTCGAGGGCGTCATGAGCCAGACCGATATGGACGCCATGATGTACAAGATCGAGGGAGAAGACCTCTATCTCATCGGCACCTCCGAGCACTCGATGATAGGAAAATTCATCGACCAGATCATTCCGGAGGAAAAGCTTCCCATCACTCTCACCAGCTACTCCCCCTGCTTCCGCAAGGAGAAGGGCGCGCACGGCAGAGAGGAGCGCGGAGTCTACCGCATACATCAGTTCGAAAAACAGGAAATGATAGTCGTCTGCCGTCCCGAGGACAGTATGAAGTGGTACGAGCAGATGTGGAAATATTCGGTAGAGCTCTTCCGCTCGATGGAAATACCCGTCCGCCAGCTGGAGTGCTGCTCGGGCGATCTTGCCGATCTCAAGGTGAAATCCTGCGACATCGAGGCGTGGTCTCCCAGACAGAAGAAATATTTCGAGGTCTGCTCCTGCTCCAACCTCGGCGACGCCCAGGCGAGAAGACTCAAGGTCAGAGTCAAGGGAAAGGACGGCAGCTATCTGCCGCACACTCTCAACAACACAGTCGTCGCTCCTCCCCGCATGCTCATCGCCTTCCTTGAAAACCACCTTCAGGCGGACGGATCGGTGACGATCCCTGCGGTGCTCCGTCCTTATATGGGCGGCACCGAAGTACTCGTTAAAAAGCACTGATATGCCGGAAGAACTTCTTCCGTCCAAAAGATTCAGGAAAAACGACAGCGGCTTTATCTGCGCCAACTGCGGCAGAAAGGTCGAACCTCTCGGCTATTCCTCGCGCAACCACTGCCCGTTCTGTCTGTGGTCGCTGCACGTCGATATCAATCCCGGCGACCGTGAAAACGGGTGCGGAGGGCCGATGCGCCCCGTGCGCGTGGAGACCGACAGCAAAAAGGGGTACGTCATCGTGCACCGCTGCGAAAGGTGCGGCGAAATACGCCGCTGCCGAGCCGCCAACGAGGCTCCGGTCCAGCCGGACGACGTTAAACTGCTGATAAAACTGACAGCCGGGGAGATTTGATTTGACAACAAACAAAAACGGGCTCCCCGAGCTGCTGGCGCCCGCCGGATCGTACAAGGCTCTGGAAGCCGCGGTAAACGCCGGAGCCGACGCCGTATATCTCGGGATGTCGGGGTTCAACGCCAGGGCAAACGCCGCCAACTTTTCTGACGGCGAGCTGAAAAGCGCGATCGCCGACGCTCACGCCGCGGGCGTGCGCGTCCACGTGACTCTCAACACGCTGATATACGACCGCGAGATGCGCGAATTTCTGTCCTGCGCCGAAAAGGCCGGAAACGCCGGAGCCGACGCCCTGATCGTCGCAGACCCCGGCGGCGCGGCGGCCATACTCCGAACCATGCCGGGCCTTAAGCTGCACGCCAGCACCCAGATGTCCGTCCATTCGACCGCCGGCGGCGTGCTTCTCCGGGACTCAGGGTTTTCCCGCGTCGTTCTCGCCCGCGAGATGCCGGAAAACGAGATCGCGTCCTTCTGCAAAAACGCCGGAGTCGAAGCCGAAATATTCATTCACGGCGCTTTGTGCGTCTGTCATTCGGGGCAGTGCCTCTTCTCCTCCCTCGTCGGAGGAAGATCGGGAAACCGGGGCGAGTGCGCCCAGCCCTGCCGTCTGCCGTACAAAACGCCGGGAGGCGTCGGATATCCTCTCAGTCTGAAGGATCTCTGCCTTGCGCTGCGCGTACCGGAAATCCTTTCGCTCGGCGTGTCCTCCCTCAAGATCGAGGGAAGGATGAAGCCGCCCGATTACGTCGGAGCCGTCGTATCCGTCTGGCGGCGTCTTCTCGACGGACGCCGTCCGGCGACCCCGGACGAGATGAAATATCTTTCGGACGTTTTTTCGAGATCCGGCTTTACCTCCGGATATTTCGACGGAAAGATCGGCGGGGATATGCTCGGCGTCAGGAGCGACGACGACAAACGCCGCTCGGCGTCGGTCGGTATCCCTGTCAACGCCGCCGTGAAAAAGGACCCGCTCTCTCCGTCCGGCATGATCTTCGATTCCTCCGGATATGAAAAAAAGGAGCCGGCAAACGCAAAAAAACGGCAGAAAACGGCTTTTTTTTACGACCCTTCGCAGCTGACCGAAAAGGCAGCCGACTATTTCGATACCGTTTTCCTTCCGGTCGAAAGGATCGGCGAAGCGTTGCGCCTCGGCAAACGCTTCAACGGAGCCGCGCTTCCGCCCGTCATATTCGACGGAGAGGAAAAGGAAATATCGCGACTGCTCGATCTCTGCGAAAAGAACGGGATCAGGCATCTTCTCGTCGGCAACGCGGGACACCTGCGCCTTGCGAAAGGGCGCGCGCTTACAATACACGGAGACCTGCGGCTGAACGTCTGCAACGGCGAATCGATGGCCGAACGGGAGCGGGAGGGCTTTGCCGACTGCATCCTTTCTCCCGAGCTGACCCTGCCGCGCATCCGGGACATCGGAGGCGCGTCTCTCGCCACGGTATACGGAAGGATACCGCTGATGGTAACCGAAAAATGCGCGGGACTGGAATGCGGAAACTGCGACAGGTGCGAAAAGGGGAAAAACGTCCTTACCGACCGTATGGGAAAGACCTTTCCCGTCCTGCGGACCTTCCGTCACCGCTCGGTGATATACAACTCGGTCCCGGTATATATGGGCGACCGGAAAGCCGATCTGCGGCGGGCCGATATCCGCGGAATGCATTTTATTTTCACCGTCGAAACTCAGCGCCAGATCGACGGAATAATCGAAGCGTTTGAAAAAGGAACCCCGCTGACCGGAGGCGCCGGATTCAGAAGGATCCGCTGATGAGGAGTATATGAAAACACTGAGAGGATTTTGCGCCGGCATAGCGATACTGCTTGCCGTACTGATGGTCATATATCTCGTGACGCTCTACGTGAAATTCAAGCCGGACGAGCAAAAGAAGGAAAACGGAAAGGGAAAGCCGGTCCAGTTCATAGAAGCGGCGGCCCACAACCGCATCTATCTGCGACTTCTCTTTTTCGTCTGTCTGTCGGCGGCCGTCTGTCTGATTTTGAAAAAAGCGCCCGCCGCCGGAGCGGTGAGCGCGGTTCTTCTGCTGGCTTTCGTCGGCGAGTTGTTTTCGGCCTCGCTGCTCACCAAGCGCCCGATGGTAATATCCGTCTTTCTTCTCGTCCACGCTTTAGCAAATATCGCTCTCTGCGCCGTGCGCGACCGCTTCACGTCGTCACGGAACTGCGCGTGGGGGTCCGGGCTCTGCCTCGGAGCCGCCGGACTTATGACGGGAGCGGCGGCATACTTCCAGAACGTTTTTTCAAAATCCGCGGAAGCCGTAGCGG
>CACZSP010000259.1 GCA_902783905.1 uncultured Ruminococcus sp. | reverse complement strand
TCGAATTGTGCGGTATTGCCT
This sequence comes from uncultured Ruminococcus sp., assembly GCA_902783905.1. Lineage (GTDB taxonomy): Bacteria > Bacillota > Clostridia > Oscillospirales > CAG-272 > CAG-390. Next base: position 8,505 of record CACZSP010000259.1, on the reverse strand, counting down.
TAAAATGCAGGATATCGTAAAAACGGAAAAAATCAGAACGTATTCAAACCTGCTGACCGGGATAATCACGATGGTTATCCAGTTCGGAGTAGGCTTTTTTCTGTCATCCTTCATCGTAAAAAATCTCGGTGAGGCGGCGAACGGTTTTACCCAGCTGGCAAACAATTTTGTAAGCTACGCGTCGCTTGTATCGCTGGCGTTCAATTCGATGGCGGGACGGTTCATAGCCGTAAGCGTTCACCGAGGAGACAGGCGGCAGGCGGATATCTACTTTTCGTCGGTTATCGTATGCAACCTCGCGCTTTCCGCCCTGCTGATACCCGCCGCAGTTCTTGTCACCGGAAATCTCGACAAACTGATCGAAATCGGGAACAGCAGCACGCTCGACGTGAAGATCCTTTTCGGGTGCGTGTTCGTCAACTATTTCTTCTCTCAGATCTCCTCGATTTTCAGTATCTCGTTCTACGTCGTCAACAAGGTTTACGTACAGAATATCATCATTCTTCTCCGGCACGTGGCCAACGCGTCGCTGCTTTTGCTGGTGTTCGGTATTTTTCCTCCGAGAATCTTTTACGTCTCGATGATCGCGTGTTTCCTGACCTTCCTCGGAGTTCCCGTTTACGCCTTTTTCCTCAGGAAAAACATGCCCTACCTCGGATTCGGTTTTTCGAAATTCCGCTTCGCCACCGTTCTGGAACTTGGCAGGTCGGGTATCTGGAATACCGTCAATCAGTGCGGAAACCTCCTTATGACGGAATTCGATCTGCTGCTTTCCAACCTTTACGTGTCACCCGACGCCATGGGCTGGCTTGCCGTATCCAAAACGGTGCCGTCGGCGTTTCTGCACCTGACCTACGCGATCAACAACAGCTTTGCCCCTGATCTGACGAAGGAATGGGCGCAGCAGGGCACTTCAAATCTGCTCACGAAACTGAGGCGGAACATGAAGATTTCGACGCTGATCATGTCGGTGCCGGTCGTCACATTCTGCGTTTTTTCGGTCGATTTCTACCGGCTCTGGATGCCGACTCTCGATCCCGTCATGCTTGCGAAGCTGACTTTTCTCGCATGCTTTTCGATGATCCCCTGGGCCGGGCCGCAGATCCTTTACAACGTTCTGACCACGACAAACAAGCTCAGCGCGAACGCAATTACCTTCCTTGTGACGGGTTTTCTCAATTTCGGGATCGTCGCGCTGCTTCTCAACGTCACCGATCTCGGCGTTTACGCGATCGCCGGAGTCAGCTCGGTGCTTTCCCTTTTGCGAAATCTCGTGTTCACCGCGCCGTACACGGCGAAGATACTGAATCTGCGGTGGTACACGCTGTATTACGACGTCGCCTTTTCTCTCCTTTGCAGCGCGGTCAACGCCGCGGTCGGCCTTTGCGTCAGGTACTTTTTCAGCGTCGGCGGATGGTTTACTCTCTTCCTTTTCGCCGGTATAACCGCCGTTGTTTCGCTGGTGCTGGAATCGTTCATCGCTTTCGGCTTCAAAGGGCTGAAAACGGTCTGCGGTGAGATCTTCCACCGTCACTGAACAAACGGAGGAGCCTGAATGAAAAGAATACTCGTAGCCGGAGGCGCCGGATTCATCGGGTCCAACCTCTGCGCAAGACTCGTCCGGGACAGTAACAACTACGTGATATGTCTTGACAACCTGTTTACCGGAAGGACCGAAAACGTCGCGGACCTAATCGGACTTCCGAACTTCAGATTCGTAAATCACGACGTGCAGACCCCTTTTGTGACCGACGTGGATCAGATATACAACGCAGCTTGTCCGGCAAGTCCTCCGGCGTATTCAAAAACGCCGATGGAAACGGTTAAGACCTGTATCCTCGGAAGTATTAATCTTCTGGACCTTGCGACCGAAAACGGCGCCGTCATTATGCAGTTTTCGACCAGCGAGGTCTACGGGGATCCCGCGGTCCATCCGCAGCCGGAAAGCTACCGCGGGAACGTGAATCCTATCGGTCTGCGCAGCTGTTACGACGAGGGTAAGCGCTGCGCCGAGACGCTGTTTTTCGATTACAGCCGGCAGGCGGGAACGAAGATCAAGGTCATCCGCATTTTCAACACATACGGTCCGAATATGGATCCCGGAGACGGAAGAGTCGTCAGCAATTTCATTATGCAGGCGCTCCGCGGGGAAGACCTGACGATATACGGAGACGGTTCGCAGACAAGGTCTTTCCAGTACGTCGACGATCTTCTCGACGGCATCGATCTGATGATGAATCACAGCCGGGAGGATTTTCAGGGGCCGGTCAACCTCGGAAACCCGCACGAGTTCACGATACTCGAACTTGCCGAAAAAGTACTTGCAAAAACCGGAGGGAAGAGCAGGATAGCGTTCAGGCCTCTTCCGTCCGACGATCCGGTGAGAAGAAGGCCGGATATCTCTCTCGCCCGGGGGGAGCTTTGCGGCTGGGAGCCGAAGATACCGCTTGACGAGGGACTTGACAGGACCATAGAGTATTTCAGAAAAATTGAAAGCAAACGGAAATAAGTTGTGCATGGAAAAATACTCGGTTTTAATGACGGTATACACTAACGACGATCCCGGATATTTCTCGCTGGCGCTGGACAGCATGCTGGATCAGACCTGCCCGCCGGACGAGGTCGTTATCATAAAGGACGGCCCTGTCGGAGAAGAGCTGCAGTCAGTTATTGACGAAAGGATCGCAAAGGGTTTTCCCGTCGTCCAGTATCGGCTCGAGAAAAACGCGGGACTCGGCGCGGCGCTAAACACCGGGGTCGAAATCGCCCGGAACGAGCTGATAGCCCGCATGGATTCCGACGATTATTCCTGCCCCGGGCGGTGCGAGCGTCAGCTCGCGGAGTTCGCGAAAAATCCCGGGCTTGACATCGTGGGGTGCTCGGTCCTCGAGTTTTCGGGATCGATCGACAATATCGTCGGCGAGCGCCGGGTGCCGCTGACCAACGAAGAAATATACAAATTCGCGAAAAAGAGGGACCCGTTCAATCACCCGACGGTAATGTACCGCAAAAGCGCCGTCCTCGCCGCCGGGGGCTATTCCGATTACAGGAAAAACCAGGATACCGATCTCTGGATCAAGATGCTGCGGAACAACGCCGTCTGTATGAATATCGAAGAGCCGCTGTTCCGCTTCCGGTTTGACGAAAACACGTATAAAAAACGCAGATCGTGGACGAATACCAAGACTCTCATCAGCATCAGGTACAAAGCGTGGAAAACCGGGTTCAATACGTTCGGGGAGTTTCTTTCGGTTGCCGCCGCGCAGCTTTGCGTCTTTATCCTGCCGACCGGATTTCAGAAGTTTGTTTACCGGAAAATACTGAGAAGGTGATTTTTCCGGGGTTTCGGAAGCGGCAGCGACGCCGGATTGAAGGGTACGCAGTGACTTGCCTTTCCCAGCCGGAGAAGGCGGGCGGTGTCGCTCATTTTGGTGGAACGAACGTTTAAGACTGCGTGATCGGTGAATTGCGCGGGCTCCTTCAGTCGCCGTACGGCGACAGCTCCCTCCCGGAGGGAGCCAAAGGACGCGGATTTTTCTTATTGCTTCTGTCGATTCAGATTTTTAACCGTTTCGACTCGCCCCCCTCATCCGGCGGCGTTCGCCGCCACCTTCCCCCCAGAAGGGGAAGGCTTATTACTGCGCCTCGTTCACCGGGGCGGCGCGAAATGTTCAAGAAGTTATAACCACTAATAATGACAAGCATTTAGAAACGGCAACGGCACACGAGCGGTCGCCGCCGCTTCGCTGCCCCAGCCGGGGAAGGCAAAACGTTGTCGTTCACTTGGGAGATACGAACTACAAAGATTGCCGGATCGTTGAATTGCGCAGATTTCATGCGCAGTTTTTTGTTTAAGGGAAGCCGCACGTAATCGAGTCAACGTCCGGATGTGCGCACGTATGACGTGATAAACAGGTTCAAATGTTGCGATATATATTGACAAACGCGCGGCAATGCTGTATAATACTGTCGGAATCAATGGCTGGAACAGGGAAAAACAGTGACTTTATGAAAATGCAGGAGGTGCGACGGTGCTGACGGTTCGTGAAATCAGCAAAATCTGGGATATCGACGAGAGAAGGATAACTGCGCTCTGCCGGCGCGGAAAGATAATCGGCGCCCGGAAGGAAGGCAAGCTCTGGCTCCTTCCCGAGAACACGCCCAAGCCGGGTGACGGCCGCCGCAGGGCGGAGCCGGAGATCAGGCAAAGCGAGTCGGTGACGAAATACACCGAGAAGGGCGCGTACGAAAACGCGGTAAACGTGTTTGAAAAAAGATACGGACGGAGTCCCGTCAACGTTTCCTTCACACCTTACCGTATCTGTCCCATCGGCGCGCACAGCGACCACCAGCTGGGAAAGATCACCGGATTCGCAATAGACAAAGGTATTTACATCGCTTACGGTCCGAAGCAGAACGGTATCATCGAGATACAGAGTCTGCAGTTCCCGAAGCGCGCCCAGTGGCACGTTCGGGAGGTCCCGAAGGTAAAGGAAAACGACTGGGCGGATCATCTGCGCGGGGCGACAATCGCGCTCGGCTCGCGGTATCCGCTTCAGATCGGTCTTTGCGCCGTCATCGACGGCGAGCTGCCTATCGGCGGGCTTTCTTCGTCCGCCGCGGTCATCATCACTTTTCTGTCCGCCCTCGCGGATCTCAACGGAATAAAGCTTTCGGCCTCCGAGATGATAACGATCTCGAAGGAAGCCGAAAACAAGTACGTCGGCGTTTCATGCGGCAAGCTGGACCAGTCCTGCGAGGTGTACTGCCGGAAGGATCATCTCCTTTATCTCGATACAAAGGACGACAGTTTCGAGCTTATCCCGCAGTCGGCCGGAATGAAGCCCTTTGAGATAGCCATCTTCTTTTCGGGACTCGAGCGCTCGCTGGCGTCGTCAAAGTTCAATATGCGCGTCGACGAGTGCCGCTCCGCCGCTTACGCACTGCTGGCGTTAGCCGGAATGGAATACGGCAAATTCGAGGAGACAAACCTGCGGGACGTGCCTTACGACGTTTATCTGAAATACAAAAACAGACTTCCTCTCAACTGGCGTAAACGCGCCGAGCACTGGTACACCGAGTTCCACCGCGTCGAGGCGGGAGCCGAGGCGTGGAGACGGGGAGACATCGAGGAGTTCGGCCGGCTTTCGTTCGAGAGCGGGAAGAGCAGTATCGTAAACTGGGAGACCGGCTCGCCGGAGCTTATCAAGCTTTACGAAATAATGACGAAAACGAACGGCATATACGGCGGCAGGTTTTCGGGCGCCGGATTCAAGGGCTGCTGCATGGCGCTGATCGATCCCGCGTACGAAAAGGAAATACTCGAACGCGTGGAGAGTGAATACCTCGCGGCGTTCCCCGGACTGAGAGGAAGGTACAGTGCGCATATCTGCCGCACTGCAGACGGTGTGAATCTGTGAAGTGCCTGATACTTGCCGCGGGGTACGCGACGCGCCTGTACCCCTTGACCGAAAACTTCCCCAAGCCTTTGCTTGACGTCGGCGGAAAGACGATACTCGACTGGCTGGTCGACGATCTGAACACCTCCGGAGCAATCGACGAGTTTGTCGTAATATCAAATCACAAGTTCGCCCGTATTTTCGAAGAATGGGCGGCGAAAAAGAAATTCCGCGTGACCGTAGTCGACGACGGAACGGACACGAACGAGACCCGCCTCGGCGCCGTACGGGATATCGAATTTGCAATAAACAGGCAGGGTCTTGACACCGATATGACGGTAATAGCCGGCGACAACGTGCTTGATTTTTCGCTTACGAAGTTCCTGGATTACTGCGTCGAAAAGAAAGCGTCCTGCGTCATGCGCTATTTCGAGCCGGACGCTAAGACGCTGTCGAAGCGCGGCGTGCTTGAGCTTGACGGCGACCGGGTGATCTCGATGGAGGAAAAGCCGGAAAAGCCGAAAACGCAGTGGTGCTGCCCGCCGTTCTATTACTATACGCGAAAGGACGCGAAGCGCATCGGCGAGGCGCTCGAGGACGGCTGCGGATACGACGCGCCGGGAAGCTTTATCGCCTGGCTCTGCCGAAAATCGCCGGTATACGCGATGGAAATGCCGGGGAGCAGATACGACGTCGGAAATCTTGAAAGCTACACGAAGATCAGGAACGAATACAGGGGGATAACGAAATGAGCGGAGCTGAGCTTGACCTGCGGAACAAAACGATACTTGTCACCGGCGCCGCCGGGTTCATCGGAGCGGCGCTCGTCCGCGAACTGCTGAAGACGGCGTCTCCGGTCAAGGTAGTCGGATTCGACAACTGCAGCGACTATTACGACGTATCCCTCAAGGAATACCGGCTCGGAGTCATTGAAAAGCTTGCGCGCGAATATCCTGAAAGCTCCTGGACCTTCGTACGCGGAGATCTGGCCGACAAAAGCGCCGTCGACCGCGTCTTTGCCGAAAACGGTTTCGATATCGTTGTCAATCTTGCCGCGCAGGCGGGTGTGCGATACTCGATAGACCATCCGGACGTTTACGTCAATTCGAATATCATCGGATTTTACAATATCCTCGAGGCCTGCCGCCACTCGTACGACGGCGGACGCAAGGGCGTTGAGCATCTTGTTTACGCCTCCTCATCGTCGGTATACGGCGGCAACAAAAAGGTGCCGTTTTCGACCGAAGACCGGGTGGACAATCCGGTGTCGCTTTACGCGGCGACAAAAAAATCCAACGAGCTGCTGGCTCACGCATACAGCAAGCTTTACGACATTCCCTCGACCGGACTGCGCTTCTTTACCGTTTACGGTCCCGCGGGACGTCCGGATATGTTTTACTTCTCGGCGACGCAGAAGCTTTTGCGCGGCGAGACTATAAAGATCTTCAACTACGGCAACTGCAAGCGCGATTTCACTTACGTCGACGACATCGTCGAGGGAGTGAAGCGCGTGATGCAGGGCCCGCCCGAAAGAAGAAAAGGGGAGGACGGACTGCCCGTCCCGCCCTACGCGGTCTACAACATCGGCGGCGGACAGCCGGAAAACCTTCTGGATTTCGTGAACGTGCTGGAGGAGGAACTGGTGCGCGCCGGAGTGCTTCCGGCCGACTTCGATTTCGAAGCGCACAAGGAACTCGTGCCGATGCAGCCGGGCGACGTGCCGGTGACCTACGCAGACTCGACGGCGCTCGAGCGCGATTTCGGCTTTACCCCGAAGATCGGCATCCGGGAAGGTTTGCGCAGATTCGCCGAATGGTACAAAGATTATTACAAGGTTTAAGGTGAAAAAATGAAAATAGCGGTTGCGGGAACCGGGTACGTCGGCCTTTCGCTTGCGGTGCTGCTTTCCCAGCACAACAGCGTAACGGCTGTAGACATTATTCCCGAAAAGGTCAGAAAACTGAATAATTTCGTCTCTCCGATTCAGGACGAGTACATCGAAAAGTTTCTTGCCGAGGCGAAAGCGGGAACAAGGAAACTGGACCTTCGTGCGACTCTCGACGCGGAAAAAGCGTACGCCGACGCCGATTTCGTGATCATCGCGGCTCCGACGAATTACGATCCGCAGAAGAATTTCTTCGACTGCTCGGCGGTCGAAGCGGTCATACGGCTGGTTATGAAGGCAAATCCCGGGGCGGTTATGGTCATTAAATCCACCGTTCCCGTCGGATATACGAAATCGGTGCGCGAGAAATTCGGATGCGACAGGATCATATTCAGTCCCGAATTCCTTCGAGAATCCAAAGCGCTTTACGACAATCTGTATCCGAGCCGGATCATCGTCGGATGCGACGAAGGAACACGCGCGGCTGCGGAGAAATTCGCGAAGCTGCTCCGCGACGGCGCCCTGAAGGAGGATATTGCAACCCTCTTTATGGGATTTACCGAAGCGGAGGCGGTCAAGCTTTTCGCAAACACCTATCTTGCTCTGCGCGTCAGCTATTTCAACGAGCTGGACACCTACGCCGAGGTGAAGGGACTTGATTCCCGGGCGATCATCGAAGGCGTCGGGCTCGATCCGCGTATCGGCAGTCATTACAACAACCCGAGCTTCGGATACGGCGGATACTGCCTGCCCAAGGACTCAAAGCAGCTGCTCGCCAACTACAACGACGTTCCGCAGAATATGATAACGGCGATAGTCGAGAGCAACCGCACGCGCAAGGATTTCATAGCCGACAGGGTGCTCGAGCTTGCAGGCGCGTACGGCAATTCTGCGGCTTACGACGCATCCAAGGAAAAGGAGATCGTAATCGGCGTTTACCGCCTTACGATGAAGGCCAACAGCGACAATTTCCGGCAGAGCTCGATCCAGGGGGTTATGAAGCGCATAAAGGCAAAAGGCGCGACGGTCGTCATTTACGAGCCTACCCTGGAGGACGGGTCCACCTTCTTCGGCAGCCGCGTGATAAACGACCTTGACAGGTTCAAGCATATTTGTCAGTGCATAATAGCCAACAGATACGAAGCCGTCCTCGACGACGTCAGGGAGAAGGTCTATACGAGGGATCTGTTCAGGCGCGACTGAAAAAAAGATTGACACACC
>CACZSP010000258.1 GCA_902783905.1 uncultured Ruminococcus sp. | reverse complement strand
TCGTCTTCTTCGTCGTCCCAGTCGTCCCAGTGGTCGCGATCGCTGTCGTGAAATCCTTCGCCGAACAGATATTCCTGCAGAATGTGGTCTCCCGATTCCGAATTGATCATATCGAAACCGAGAAAGTCGATCCCGAGGGCGCCGGCGACGGTCGTGACCGCAAGCGACACCGAAACGATCGGTTTGAGGACAAGATCCTTAAGCCGTCTGTGACGTTTTTCAGCGTCCGAAAACGATTCGTCTCCGGCGGTGGACGGCGCCCTTCGGCGCAGGCCGTTCGTCAGATCGTCGGCGGTCTCGTATACCGACTGCCCGTCTTTCGGTTCGGCAGGCCTGACGTCCTCGACCGGAATCGTGTCTCCCTCGGCCGGACCGCAGAATACGTCGCAGGCATCGTTTGCGAGCGGGTATTCGTCTTTGATTCTTTTACGCATTGTAAAAGGATAAATGAACAGGCAGCGTCAATTGACGGGAATGTTGTGGACGTCGACCTGCGGGAACGGGCACTCGACTCCGAGATCCTTGAACCCGAGCAGAAGGTCGTGGTTAAGGATCCTGTTTCCGGAGAAGATGTTGTTCTCGTCGACTTCGACAACGAATTTCATAATGACTCCGCTGTCCGCGAGCTCGTTTATGCCGAGGTAAACGGGCGGCTGTTTCATGATCTCGGGATGCGCTTCGAATATCCTTTGCATAAGGTCCGGGATCTCGCTCTCGAGTTTGCGGAAATCGGTTCCGTAGGGTACGGCGATCTCGCAGACGCTGCGGGAGGGTTTGTCGGAGCGGTTGAGAATGTTTTTCATTGATGAATTGTTGACGATCTTTACGTTTCCGCCCGGATCGGTTATGCAGGTGGTGCGAAGCCCTATGCTGGTCACCGTTCCGCGGAATCCGCTGACTTCAACGATATCTCCGACGTTGTATTCGTTTTCGAACAGCATAAAGGCGCCGGTAACCATATCGGAGATCAGGCTTTCCGCCGAGAACCCGAGTATCAGGGCGGCGATCCCGAGACTGGCCACGATAGTCGAGACGTTCACGCCGATTATCGTAAGTCCCCAGCAGAAGATGACGATGCCGGCAACGTATTTGAGCACGCTTGAAACGATGGATATGATCGACCGCGCCCTGTGATTGTTAGGTTTGATCAGTCCGAGTACGAAAACGATTATCGTTTCAAGCGAAATAACCGTCGCTACCATGATAATCAGCTTAAGGAAATTCGAAAGATTGAACTTGACGTTGCCGAAATCCGCCGCCGTGAAAAGCTTTGTCAGAAAACCGACGGGGATCAGGATTGCGACCAGAGCGGCGCAGATTATCAGCCGGATGATCGTGGATTTTTTGATTTTTTCCATTTTCTTCTCTTTCTTCCGCCGCGCCGGGTCCGACACGGCCGGATCATTTATGATTAGCGGTCAACGACCGGTGCGAACGTCAGACGGTTTCATCCGAAGTCGCGTCGCTTTTTTCAGGATCGTCTTTACCGAAAATACGCGTTACGTGTCCCGGCCTGCGACGTTTGACAAACAGCGAAACCATTTTGACGGCGGAAATAACCGCGGACAGCGAAAAAACGCCTAAAAGGAAATACGATATCTTCCTGAGTATGAGAGTGCGTTTGCGCCTTTTGATTCTCGCCGTGACGTAAACCGCGGTTCCGATCGCGGCAGCGGCAAGCGACACCGCGGCTCCGGCGATTCCGCGCTTCTGTGCTTTATTCATTCCATAACCTCCCGATTACTGTTTGTCCTGCCCCGAAATATATTTCAGGTATGCGTTTATGAAACCGTCGATTTCTCCGTCCATCACCGCGGTGATGTTGCCGGTCTCGTATCCCGTACGGGTGTCCTTTACGAGTGTGTACGGCATAAAAACGTAAGATCTTATCTGGTTTCCCCATTCGATATTCGTTTTGTTTCCCTTGATTTCCTCTATCGTGTCGAGACGCTCGCGGATCTTGATCTCCATCAGCTTCGATTTGAGCATTTTCATTGCCGTCTCCTTGTTCTGGAGCTGGCTGCGCTCGGTCTGGCAGGTTACGACAATCCCCGTCGCGTGATGAATCAGCCGGACGGCAGACGATACCTTGTTGATGTTCTGTCCGCCCGCTCCGCTCGAGTGGAAGGGAACGAAATCATAATCCTCGTCGCGAATGACAATCTCGTCGAGCTTGTCGAATTCGGGCATTACTTCGATAGAGGCGAAGGAGGTGTGGCGGCGCCCCTGGGCGTCGAAGGGAGACACGCGGACGAGGCGGTGGACGCCGTTCTCGCTCTTGAGATATCCGTAGGCGTTGATGCCCTCGACGAAAATGGTCGCGCTCTTGATGCCGGCCTCCTCACCGTCCAGCCAGTCGGTCAGTTTGACCTTGAATCCCGCGCGCTCGCAATATCTTGTTATCATGCGGTAAAGCATGAGCGCCCAGTCGTGCGCCTCGGTTCCGCCCGCTCCCGGATGAAAGGATATGATCGCGTTGTTACGGTCGTATTCTCCCGAAAGGAGGACGGAGATGCGCTCTTTTTCCTCCTGCGCCTGGATCTGCGCGAGTTCTTCCTCCACCTCCGGCACGCTTGCCTCGTCGTTCTCCTCAATGGCCAGTTCCGCAAGTGCTATCGCGTCCTCCAGACGGGCGACAAGCGCTTCGTAATCCGCTACCGTGTCCTTCGACTGCTTGATCTGCTGGAGGACCTTCGAGGAATTGTCGGGATCGTTCCAGAAGTTCGGATCGAGCGTTTTTTCCTCGAGCACGGGGATCGACGACCGAAGCTCTTCTATGCGCAGAGCGTTTCCGAGTTCGGCGATAACCGGACGCATTCCCAGGAGTTTATATTTTGCTTCTTCAAGTGCTACTATCATTTTGTTCGTTGCCGCCGGGAACGCGAGGCGCTCCGGCCCTTTCTCTGAATAGATTGACCTTTGCAGGATAATGTGATATAATAATTCCGTCGGTCATTTACGTCCGACCGGCTGGAAAAACAATTATAACGGTGAGATAATAATGAAAAAAAACGGAATGAAAACTCTGCTGTCCTTACTGTGCGCGGTGATCATGACGATAGGCGCCGGATGCGCGGGCGGAATCGCCGGCCCTGACGGCGGAACGTCAGCTGAACCCGTCCGTGATACGTCCGGAGGATCAGAGAGCGGGACTGAAGCGGAACCGACCGCTCCGGTTGCTGCTGAAACGACCTTAACTGACACGTCGACGGTCCCCGCTGTCGATCTGTACGACGGAAAGACTCACGTCATCGACGTTAAGTGGCATTTCGGATATATAGGATCGGCTCAGCATCCCAGCTACGCCTATTTGATAAAAGCGAGCGGAAAATACTATTCCTATACCGACGTTATACATATTGAAAAGGCGGGGACAAGGATCTCATTTACCGACGACAACACGAATTCCGGAGGAGATACCGATTTCGCATCAGGGAACGCTCTGGTGGTTTCCTCCTGGATGAAGCGGGAGTTCGGCTATTCGATCAACCGGGAGGGATACAACTATTCGGGATCGGGCAAGGGTGCTTCCGACGTGGCTGAAAAGGTCGGGAGCTCGGTCGTTTACACCTACGTCACGACGGTGGACGACGAGTACATCCGCCTGTCCTTCCGTTCGGGCGAGACAAGTACGTTCAAGCCTGCGAAATATCCTGACGTGAAACTGACCTGGACGGGAGAAAAGGGAACAGCCGTCAGGACGTTCGAAAATGACGGCAAATTCGCAGAATATATCGAAGGCCAGAAGAAGACGGTCGATCCGTCTTCGCCGCTTTACGGAAAGACGCTTTACGTAATCGGAGACAGTTACTTTGCGGGGCACGGACTTGACGGGAAATACGTATGGCCGGCGATCCTGGCGGCAAAATATTCGATGACCTTCGAAAACTACGGAAAAAACGGTTCGGCAATTTCAGATTACGATCCGACCGGATACCCGATGTGTCAGCGGTATAAGGAAATGAAGTCCGATCCTCCGGATCTGATACTCGTGGAGGGCGGCAAAAACGATTACAACCGAAACGTTCCGATAGGCGAGCCCGGAAGTTCCGACAGCGGAACGTTTTACGGAGCGCTGAGGATCCTGATCTCCGGACTTCGTTCAAAATACCCGTCGGCTCAGCTTATCTGCATCACTCCCTGGAATGTCAACGGAACGAACGACATCGGAAAAAAAGTGAAGGATTATGCCGACGCGATGAGGAACTTCTGCGAAAATGAGCGGATACCGGTGTTCTCAGCTGACGATCCGGCTCTGTCAGGCGTAGACATGACGGACGCCGCCTTCCGAACGAAATGGTGTATGGCGGATACGGACGTCAGCCATCTGAACGTCGAAGGACATCAGATGGTGCTTCCGAAATTCGAAAAATACATCCTGGAGAATTTCAAATAACCGAAAACTGCGGATCCCCGGAAGGAGGTCCGGTACTCGCGGCGGGCGTTCAGTTGTCCGCCGCGAAATACACTCCGCTTTCCCAGAGCGAGTATGGGGCGATGAATATTTCCCCTATCGAAGCGGCCACGTGTACTCTCTTCGAGACCGTGAATCCGGTAGAACCGCTTGTTCCGACCGGCTGACCGGAGGTTACGGCGTCGCCGACCTTGACCGCGGTTTCTCCGAGATGCGCGTACCAGGTGCGCAGTCCGTATCCGTGATCGATGACGACGTATTTGCCGAGCAGCTCGTTGTTGCCGACGGCGCAGACCCTTCCGGCGTTCATTGCGGGGACGGATACGCCCGAATCGACCTCAAAATCGACGCCCGTGTGCTCGTACGACCGCTTCGGAGTCGACGAGTCTTTGACAAGACTGATATTGCGTCCGAAACCGGAGCGGATATACGAGCCGTCTCTCGTGAGCACTCCGGCCTTCTGGTAGTCCAGAAACGCGCCGGAAAACATCGCGTCACCCGAAGCCGCCGAGTTTATCTCTTTTTCAAGAGCGGCGAGGGCGTCCACGTTCCGGTCGGTGTAAAGAGCGTCGATCATAGCGGCCGAAATATCGTATTCGTTGGTTTTGTATCCCCAGCGGTAATCCTTTACCGACAGCGTTACGGAGGAAACGTTTCCTTCATACCCGAGTTCGAAAACGTAGCTTCCGGTGGCGCAGCCGTAACTTATCGGGATAAGAGCGTGGCATACGCTTCCGGCACTGTAAAATACCGGAACGTGAGGGATGGTCGGAGACGAACTGAACGACACCTTTGACGGATCTTCGACGTTGAATGCCGAGAGAACGGCGAATTCACCGAGATAGATCGATTCGGTATTGAGCTTGAAATATGCCGGCGCGCGGACCACGCAGAAAAAGTCGTAGGAGGCCTCTCCGTAAGGAGTGCCGGCGGCCTGTTCTTTTGCCCAGGTCGCGGTCATAACGAAGCGCAGCTCGGTGTTGTTTTTGAAAGAAAGCGGAGGAACGTTTCCGTAAGCGCCGTCGTAGAGTACCGACGTTCCGTCGTATACGCGGAGCGTGCAGGACGTCGGTTCGTCGGTGAAGCGGAGTTCGGGCGTGGTCCCGGACGGGGTCCCGACGGTTGCGCGCTCCTGGAAACCTTTGGTTATCGTCTTGTAAACGTTTCCGGCGGCCGGATAATTCCATTTCATGTCGGACGGTTCGATTACTTCGCCCGACAGGCTGAGCACCGGAAGGACGGCTCCCTTGAAGAGATAGGACGCCGCGTTGAGGTTGATGAATTCCTTCGCGTCTTTCTCTCTGATCTTGAATACGTTTGCTTTGGGATCCTTGTAGTAGCAGGCCGAATAGTCCGAGGAGTAGTAGAACATATACTGCTGCGTCGTGCTCGTGGTGTGTTCCTCGCCGTTTTCATCGGTCTCGGTCTTGTCTGTTACGTAAGCCGCGAGGAGAGCATCGGCGTCCGACAGCTGATCGGGAAGAGAAGAGACCGACGTGGAGTTCTTTATTGCCGATTCGATGGCGCTCCAGAGACCGTCGGGATCGTTATCCGCGGTCGCGGTGTATGTTCTTGAAGGCGACGTGACCTCAAGGCGCGTCGACGTTGAAAAAGCGCCGGGATTTTTCCCGCTCTTGCGGTAATAGCTTCCGATGGCGATATAAGTCGGGATAAACACTATTATCAGGGCGATAAGAAGAATCAGTATTTTCTTTAGATTGAATTCGAATTTCATTGCCGGGCCGCCTTATTATAAATTCACATATAATATTATACAACATATAAAAAAAGCGGTCAAGCATAATGTTAAAAAACGGGTAATCCGGCGGATTTTTTTTTGGACCGAGGCGAAATATCAAAAAAACGGTTTCGTTTTTCATATATTTTTGCAATTACTATTGATTTTTTTCCCGGATTGTGGTATAATGTCCGCTGTTGTATGCGTATTCGCTTTTTTTAAGATTTCAGAGGAGGTGTCAGTCATGGCAAAATGTGCTGTGTGCGGCAAGGGCGTTGTTTTCGGTAACGCGGTTTCTCATTCGCACCGTAAGACCAACAGAAGCTGGAAGCCCAACATCCGCAAGGTCAGAGTTCTCGAGAACGGGAGCGCTAAGACTGTCAGCATCTGTGCGCGTTGTCTGCGCACCATGAAGAAGCAGCAGGATGCATAAGCTTCAGGGTTTCCTGAATGACGAGGACTGTCAAAAGACCCTTCCGGAGTTTTTTGACAGTCTTTCTTCTTTTTTCGGAGATGACGATGACTGAAAACGAACGGGGCGAAAGGGTCGCCCTCGCCGGATCGGCGGTACCGGCGGCCGCGCTCGAAGGATTGAAAAATGAGGGGTTCGGGATCACCGTTCTGCCGCCCGATCCGCGCCTCCCGGCGCCCGTCGCCGGACACGCGGATCTGTCTCTGTTTCTTGCCGGGGGATTCATGGCTGCGAGGCGGGATTACGTCGGCAGGATTCCCTCCGGCACGCTTGAAAGGCTTGCCGCCGGATCCGGACGCCGGCTGGTTTTGTCGGATGAGACCGCCGCGGGAGCGTATCCCGGCGATACCGGACTCTGCTGCGCCGTTTCGGAGGATTATGTCGTCTTGCGCGAAAAAAGCGCCGACCCGGAAGTGCTGAAATACGCCCTGGAAAACGGACTTCGTCTTATTAACGTTAAGCAGGGATACGCCGCGTGTTCGACCGCCGTTCTGTCGGACGGAGCCGCGATAACCGACGACGAGGGGATATACCGCGCCCTTGTCAGCGCTTCCGTCAGCTGTCTTTTGATTTCCCGCGGATCGGTTCTCCTTCCCGGATACGGACGCCCGGGAGAAAAGGAGGGCTTTTTCGGCGGATGCTGCGGGGTTACGGGCGGCGTTCTTTACACGATAGGAAACGCCGGGACCCATCCGGATTACGGAAAGATCTCGGCGTTTCTGACGGAACATCATACCGTCCTCCGGCCGCTGTGCGGCGGAGAACTGTTTGACGCGGGAAAAATACTGTTTCTCTGACCGGAAGACGGAACCGTTTTATTCCGCGCTTCCCGAAAACAGACCGGAAGAGAGATAGTGCTCTCCGGTATCCGGAAGGATGACGGCAACCGTCTTCCCTCTGTTCGCCTCTTCGGAGGCGATTTTTTTTGCGGCGAAAAGGGCGCAGCCGGATGAAATACCGACGAGGATGCCGTATCTTTTCGCAAATTTGCGCGACTCTCCGACCGCGTCTTCGTCCGAAACTCTGAAAACGGCGTCGACGACCGAAGGATCGTAATTTGCGGGGAGGAAGTTGGGACCTATCCCCTGGATTCCGTGTTTTCCCGTCCTGCCTTCACTTATAAGAGGCGACGAGAGCGGCTCGCAGGCGATCGCTTTCATTTCCGGAAGATACTGCTTCAGATATTTCGAGGTACCGCAAAGGGTTCCGCCGGTCCCGATCCCGGCGACGAGGAAGTCGATCCTTCCGCCGGAATCCCGCAACAGCTCGGGCCCGGTCGAAAGGAAGTGCGCCTCGGGATTCGCCGGGTTGTCGAACTGGGAGGCGATGAACGAGCCGGGAAAACTCGCGGCGATACGCTTTGCCTCGTCGGCGGCGCCGCTCATTCCGAGGGCGCCGGGCGTCAGGACGACTTCGGCTCCGTAAGCGCGCATAAGATCGATGCGCTCGCGGCTCATGCTGTCGGGCATAACTATGACGACGCGGTATCCCGCCGCGCAGCCGTAAGCTGCGAGACCGATTCCGGTATTTCCGCTCGTTGCCTCGACGATCACCGATCCGGAAGACAGCTTTCCCTCTGCTTCGGCTCTTCTGATAATATTAAGCGCGGCGCGGTCCTTGACGCTCCCCGCCGGGTTGAAAAGCTCAAGTTTGCAAAGAAGCACGCCCGGGAGTTCGGGATACGCGCGGAGAAGCGGCGTGCAGCCGCAAAGCTCCGCGGTGCCGTCGTATATTTTTCCGCGTCCGGGAAGGGCTGAAAGATCCGGTAACCCGGCGGGTGAAGAAAGATCGTCGGTTCCGGAAAGGCGGGAAAAGAAAGTCCCGTTTTCGGGCATCGGGGAAAAGCTTTTTCCCGCGTCGCACTCTCTGCCGAGCCGGAAGACGACTATCTTGGTTTTTTCTCCGGGGAAGAAGCGCGCCGCCGATATTTTCGGCGCTTTGTTCTTTCTCAGCGCGTCGAGGGCGAGTATCAGCGGAAGAGCAGCGCCGTCGTCGGCAAGGGTTCCGGCAAGCGCGAATGCGCAGGAATCCGACGTTGTCTCGCACAGTGACGCGTACGGTTCACCCGAAAGGCAGACCGCCGAAACGGCCCCCTGCGAGTCGGAAAAAACTTCGAGCTCGCCCTCTCCCGCAAGCGGTGAAAAAGGAAGGTCGAGCCGGCGTTCGTCCGAAATCGCGAGTTTTGTCGCCGCCGAGCGTGGAAATCTTACGACCCCCTCCGACGATACGACCGTGATTCCCGAACCGGCGGATCCCGGCGAGACGGGGACAGATGCGCCGAAACCGGCAGCCGCGGCTTCGTCTTTTATCCGGCCGACCTCGGCCGGCGGACAGGAAACGATAAAAGCCGGATTGAACGCCTCAAGAGAGTATTCAGGAAGTCCGTTTGAACCCGGAAGCTCCCGCACGTTGAGCACCGCGTCAGGGAAGGATGAAACGACGTCGAAAAACAGACCGTCGGAAGAGCACGGGACGATCCTGCATCCGGGGTGCTTTTCCGGTATTTCGGAGGCAAACGGCAACGCCCGTCCGATGAACGCGCCGACCGTAGTTTTTTCGTCCGGGAAAATCAGCAATCCCGTGTTGCCCGCGATCTTTTTTGCGTCCGCGGCGCCTTCGGATACGGCAAGCGTAAACCCTCCGGCGGAAAAGACGGCGTTTTTCTTTCCCGGGAACGCCTGGAAAACGTCTTCGCATTCGAGTCCGATCGAAAAACGCGTTCCCGCTTCCGGCACCGACCGGCCGAGCGCGGCGAAAGCGGCGGCGGACGTCAGAGACGGACCCGAAGAAAACCTTGAGATTCTGTCTTTTCCCTCGGTCAGCAGTCTGGAAAAAAGCTCGGCCGAGGCGCTGTCCGGGAAAGAAGCCCCGGTAAGCGGAAGATTTTTCGTCCTTTCGGCAAATTTTTTGCAGAAAGCGGACCAGAAATACAGTTCGCCGACCGTCGGATCAGAATTGAGCGACCGGCAAAGATCCCTCATTATTTTGATTTGATCAAGTGTGATTCCAAGGTCCAGGTCGCCGATTATCGAAGCCAGATACCCGTCGGGACACTGCCTGAATCCCTGTACCAGCCCTTTTTTTCTTTCAGTCATTGTGATTCTCCTTCATCATCGGCTGCGCCGGTGCAGATCCTGCCGTCGTTTGAAAGCACCTTTACAGTCCTGAATACGCCTCTTTCAAATCCGGCCAGAGGCGCACGAACTTCTATGAATTCATCCGAATGTCCCGAGGCGGTCCCGTCCGCGAAAGTTTCGAAAAGCACCCGAAGCTTTCGTCCGGTATACCCGTCGAGTATTTCACGCGCTTTTTCTTCTGCCGCCGCGGTCAGCACCGACGCCCGCCTTCGCTTTTCTTCCATCGGCAGCTGTCCGGGAAGCGCCGCTGCGGCCGTTCCTTTTCTGACGGAAAAGGGAAAAACGTGCACGTGAATGAAAGGCCGCGATTTTATAAGTTCTACCGACCGGTCAAGATCTTCTTCGGTTTCGCCGGGAAAACCGGCTATGACGTCCGCCGAAAGCAGGACGCCCGGGTAAGCCGACTGAATGCGGTCGATCGCTTCGTCCAGCATTTTTCTGTTATAAGGTCTGCGCATGGATGCAAGCACGGCGGACGAACCGCTCTGGACCGACAGGTGAAAATGATTCGCGAGCGTGGACAAGCCGGCTGTCTTTTCGCAGAAATCTCCCAGAAAAAGCGTCGGATCAAGCGAACCGAGACGGATTCTGAGAGGATATCCCTTCGCCGCGCAGTCTATGCGACGCAAAAGCTCTCCGAGGCGTACGCCGCCGGAATCCTTACCGTAGGATGCCGTTTCGATACCGGTAAGCACGATCTCGCGGCATCCCTTTTCGCAGAATGACAGAACTTCGGCCATCACTGCGTCGGGATCCTTTGATCTCACTCTTCCGCGTGCGCCGGAAATAGCGCAGTAGGAGCAGCGGTTGTTGCATCCGTCCTCGATCTTTATATACGCTCTCGTCCTCGGGAAGGAGGACAGGCGCATTTCTTCGAACCCGGACGAATCGGGAGAGGAGACGCTGACGACCGGTTTTTCCGGAAAAACACCGTCAAACGAGGCGGCAAGCGCCGCGGAGTCAAGTTTTTTTGCGTTCCCGACTACCGCGTATACTCCCGGGATTCCGGCTATCCGTACCGGATCGCGCTGAGAGGTGCACCCGGTAACGATAACCGCCGCGCCCGGGTTGCGGGAACGGAGCTGCCTTATCATCTGACAGGATTTCCGGTCGGCCTCCGCAGTGACGGTGCAGGTGTTCACGATATATACGTCGCACACGTCGTCGCTTGACAGGACGCGCATGCCGAGCCGGGTGCATTCTTCGGCAATTGCTTCGCTCTCGTACTGATTTACCTTGCATCCGAGCGTCAGTATGCCGACCGTTTTTTTACCGTTTTCCACTTCCGACCTCCTCCCGGCGAAGGTTTTAAGGAATCGCCGAATAACGCGCGCGCAGGTGCGTCGATTTGTTCGGCGCTTCCTTTACCCCGGCGTCTTTTGCGACCCTATAATATTTTATCATTTTTTCTTTCCCGTGTAAAGAAAAGAAATTCTTCTTTTTTGTCGCGTCTTATTGAATTGGCGCTCTTTTTGTAGTATAATTTTAGGAGGACCGAATTCACCGCGCGCGTCGGTCAATTCGGCGCTTCCCCAAGAAAACTGAACAAAAAGGAGTTCTGCAAATGAGTACCCTTCACGTTGTCGACCACCCGCTGATACAGCATAAGCTCTCGATTATGAGAAACAAGAAAACCGGTTCGAAGGATTTCAGAGAGTTGCTCAATGAAATCGCCATGCTTATGGGATACGAGCTGACGAGAGATCTTCCGCTTGAGGATATCACGATCGAAACTCCGATCTGCAAGACCAAAGCGAAAACGATCTCGGGCAAAAAGCTTGCCGTCGTTCCCATCCTCCGCGCCGGCCTCGGAATGGTGGACGGACTTCTCCGTCTCGTGCCGGTCGCAAAATGCGGACACATCGGTCTGTACCGTGATCCGGAGACTCACAAGCCGGTAGAGTACTACTGCAAGCTCCCGCCCGACATCGAGGAGCGAATCGTCATCCTCGTCGACCCGATGCTGGCGACCGGCGGCAGCGCCTGCGACGCGCTTACGATGCTCAAGAAACACGGTTGCAACAACATCCGCTTCATGGCGCTTGTCGGAGCTCCGGAGGGCGTCGCAAAGGTTCAGGCGGAGCATCCGGACGTGGATATCTACGTCGCGGCTATGGATGAATGCCTCAACGAAAACGCGTATATCGTCCCGGGTCTCGGAGACGCCGGAGACAGGATTTTCGGAACAAAGTAACAGATTTCTTTATAACGACGGGGGCGTGGACACGGAATTTACGCCCCCGTCGGCAGTCTTGGCGCCTATGAAAAAAATAATTATATCAACGAACGACGCGGGTCAGAGGTGCGACAAGTTCCTTTCGAAAGCGGTAAAGGGACTTCCGCAGTCGCTGATGTACAAATACCTGCGCACGAAAAAGATAAAACTTAACGGAAAGCGCGCCGACCCGAGGCAGATGCTGGAAGCGGGCGACGAGCTGGAACTTTTTATCCGCGAAGAGTTTTTCGACAGCCCCGAAAAGGACGGCGGAGCGCTCTCAAGGATTGCGCCTAAGCTCGATGTCGTTTACGAGGACGAAAACATCATCCTGCTGAACAAGCGGCCGGGCGTTCTCGTACACGAGGACGATTCGGCAAAGGACAACACCCTGATCATGCATCTGAAGGCTTATCTTTTTCAAAAGGGCGAATACGACCCGGATCGGGAGCAGTCATTCTCCCCGTCGCTCTGCAACCGCATAGACCGCAACACCGGCGGGATCGTCATCGCCGCGAAAAACGCGGCCGCGCTGCGGGATATGAACGAAAGAATAAAAAACGGAGAGGTCCACAAGTATTATCTCTGCGCCGTACACGGCATGATGCCGGAAAAAAGCGATATACTGACCGGTTTTCTCCGGAAGGACGAAAAAAACAACCGGGTCGAAATATCAGATTCGCCGCGCCCGGGATTCCGCGAGATAAAAACCGGATACCGTGTGCTCGGAGAAAGCGGAGATCTCAGTCTTCTCGAGATACGGCTGTACACAGGTAGGACTCATCAGATCCGGGCGCATCTTTCGCATATCGGGCATCCGCTGCTCGGCGACGGGAAATACGGCGTCAACCGGGACGACAGAAAACAGGGATACAAATATCAGGCGCTTTATTCGTATAAAACCGTTTTTGCTTTCGAACGGAAGGGAGAAACGCTCGATTATCTGGCCGGGAAAGAGTTTTCCGTCGACGAAAATGATATCTGGTTTTGCAAGGAACTGTTCGGCGCCGACCGGAAGAGGGATTCCGGTGAAACGCGATTTGATCAATGATTATTAAAGCTTACGAATACGTATACCCGCCCGACGGGATGTCCTGCCACGCGTCGCATTTTGCGCTTTTGCCCGACGGGAGCGTCTTTGCCGTCTGGTTTTACGGCAGCGCCGAGGGAAACGGCGACGTCTGTATATGGGGCGCGAAACGTACCGGAGGGCGGTGGGGAAAGCCGCGCCGCCTGACGGAAGACGACGGGATACCGCACTGGAATCCGGTGCTGCACGTCTCGGACGGTGGCCGGCTGTTCCTTTTTTACAAAAAAGGAGAAACCATACCTGAATGGCACACCGAGGTCATGACTTCGGATGACGGCGGAGATTCGTTTTCCGCGCCGCGCGAACTGGTCGGCGGCGATTCGGGAGGACGCGGACCTGTCAGAAACAAGATAATCAGGCTGTCCGACGGATCATGGCTTGCTCCCGCTTCGACGGAAGGAGGCGGCTGGAAATGCTTTGCAGACCGGTCGACCGACGAAGGCGTTACCTGGAAGCGTTCGGAAGATATAACGATTCCCGCAGGCGCGCTGAGGCCGGGTATCCCGCCCGAAGAAAAAAGGCGCGGCCTTATCCAGCCTACGTTCTGGGAGGATCCCCGCCGTCCGGGGCACGTGACGGCGCTCATGCGTTCGACGGAGGGACGTATTTTCCGTGCTGACTCCGACGACTTCGGGGCGACCTTCGGGAAAGCCCGCGCCACCGGAATGCCGAACAACAATTCGGGAATAGACGCCGACCTGCTCCCGGACGGAAGGATCCTTCTCGCCTGCAATCCGCGATCGGTGCCTGCCGGTTCGATCTGGGGGAAGAGAACCCCGCTTTCGCTTTTCGTTTCCGGCGACGGCGGAGGGAGCTTTGAAAAACTGACCGACGTGGCGACCGGAGACGGCACGTTTGCCTATCCGGCACTGCGAATTTCGGGAAACAGCGTGTATCTGACCTTTACCTGGAACAGGAAGCTCATATATTTCGTTCAGCTGGAACTGTGAGGTGCGATTATGTACTGTCTTGACAGAATAGAAAAGAAACTTGCCGCGGGCGAAGTCCTTTTCGGTTCCCACGTGTTCTGCGGTTCGCCCATGCTGACCGAGGCAATGGCGATGACCGGTTTCGATATGCTCTGGATCGATATGGAGCATACCGCCATAGGGATCGAATCGCTTCAGAACAATCTCATAGCCGCGCGCGCGGGGGGAACGCCCGCCTTCGTGCGCATCCCGTGGAACGACAAGGTGCTGGCGAAGCCGGTTATCGATATGGGCGTCGACGGGATCATTTTTCCATATATCAGGAGTGTCGCCGACGCCCGCGCCGCAGTCGCCGCCTGCGAGTATCCTCCCGCCGGGGAGCGCGGATACGGGCCTCTCCGGGCGCTCGATTACGGAGCGATCCCGCAGACAGAATTCGTCGACCGCGAATACCGGAAGATGCTGCGGATCCTGCAGATAGAGCACATCGACGCCGTCGATCATCTTGAAGAGATACTTGACGTCGAAGGGATCGACGCGTACGTCGTCGGTCCGAACGATCTGTCCGCGTCGGTCGGGCATATCGGCAGGGTGACGCATCCCGAAATGATTCCGATTTACGACAGAATAGGAAAGGCAATGACTGAACGCGGGAAGATTTTCGGCGTTTCGATGGGATTCGTCCCGGACGTGATAGAGGACTGGCTGCGCCGCGGAGCAAGAATGATTTTTGCCGGGAACGACGTCGGATACGTATATGAAGGCGCGAAGAACGTTCTGGAAGGACTGAAAGGAACAGTTGATAAGCGAGCAGTGAGCAAGAAGCTTCGCGCCTGACGGCGCTCGCAGTGAAGACGCGCCTTCGGCGC
>CACZSP010000257.1 GCA_902783905.1 uncultured Ruminococcus sp. | reverse complement strand
GCCGAATAAACCGTTTCCTCTCGGTCGTATGCGGAAAGTCCGTCCGAAAGGATATCCAGATTTTCCGGGTAATCCGGGGCCCCGTTTGCCGCGATTATCAACTCCTCCTTTGCTCTTGTAAGCGCGACGTACAGGAGGCGGATATACTCCTCGCAGGATCTGTCGTTTTCGATATCGCGGAAAAGAGACAGAAAGGGATTTACTTTCACGGTGAGACCGGTCGGATCCGAAAAATCGGTAAGGAAGCCGAAGTACGGGTCGCTTGTAAGCAGACTCCCGTACCCTGATTCAAGCTTCAGCTTCTGTGAGACTCCGGTGAGAATGACGGCGGGAAATTCAAGCCCCTTGGATTTGTGGATCGAAAGCAGCGTGACCGAATTGTCCGAGTGGACGGGAGTTATCCCTATGCTTTTTCCTTTGGAGACCAGAGTTCCGATATACGAGATGAAATCGTGAAGAGTACCGCCTCCGCGCCCGCCGAAGGAGCGGGCGAGATCGTACAGCCGTTTGAGGCGCGCCTGTTTTTCGAGCGGCGACTGAAGGTAGTTTCCGCCCGACGATCCGGAGTAGGAGTCCGCTTCGGTTTCCTTCCAGAGTATTCTGATGAACCGGTCGACGGGAAGCTCGGACGCGAGTTCTCTGAAACGGTTGATCCTGACGACGGCATCCGAACAGAGTGCGGCGAGAGACGGCAGCGCCCCGTCCGAGCGCGGGTAGTCGCAAAGCGCCTCCCAGAGCGGCGAATCGGTCCTTCCGAGTCTGACCGAAACAAGGTCCGAGACCGAAAAGCCGAAAAGGGGAGAGCGCAGCGTTCCCGCCAGAGGGACGTCACGGACCGGGTTGTCGATCGTCGAGAGGAGGGTGTAAAACATCGTTATTTCGGGGTTGTCAAGAAGCTCGCTCCCCTCGGGGTTGGAATAGGGTATTCCCCTGGCGGCAAGAGCTTCTCCGATCACCGAAAGATCGGCGTTTTTCCTTGAGAGCACCGCCACGTCTCCCCACGCCGGCGTCTTTCCGTCCCTGCTCCTGCGTAGTGCGATTCGTTCGATTTCCGAAACGATGAAACAGGTGTTGGCTTTTATCCCCGTGCTCGCTCTCGCCCCTCTTTTTCCGGGCTCGGGAGGATTTCCCGTGCTAACGGTGAAACGGACTCGCGGAGTCCCTTCGCGGCCGGATCTGAATATAAGTTCGTCTTCCTTCCGGTATCCGAATCCGTGGCGCCCGTCTCCTGCCTTTTTTTCGGCGGATCCGAAAAGAAAGCCGCAAACGACGTTGGTAAAGTCGATTATCTGTCGGGAACATCTGAAATTTTCCGACATATAGATACCGGCCGGTCGGTTGCCGGATTCCGCTTCCGAAACCGGAGCGCAGGTTTTTCTGTAATTCGCGAAAATATCCGGCCTTGCGCCGCGGAAGCCGTAAATGCTCTGCTTGACGTCACCGACTATAAACAGGTTGTCTCCGCGGGAAATAAGGTTGAAAATGCGGTCTTGTATTTCGTCGGTATCCTGGTATTCGTCCACGAAAACGTGGGAGTACCTTTTTCTTTCCTCCAGAGCCACGTCGGTCGGGTTTCCTTTTCCGTCGTCAAGCAGACGGAGAACGTAACGGCGGATATCCGAAAAATCCGCGACGCCGAGTTCGTTTTTCTTTCCGCTGAAAGCTTTGTCGATCTCTTTTGCCAGGCCCGAAAGCAGGCGGTTCATAGCGGCCGCCTTCAGGTGGGCTGATCCGATCTCGTCTTCGGTGCACCAGAAAAACCTCGCCTTCATCTTTCTGACGAAGTCGTCGAAGGATTTTTTGGCGTCCTTGTGCGTTTTTTTCTCCCGTTCCGGCGTGCCTTTGGCGGCTCTTCCGATGTCCGGGGAAGCAAAAGAAAGGACAAGATCGCGCAGTTCGGCGTACGGAGCGCCGGCGTCGATCGCCGACACGACCGCTTCGGTAAAACCGGCGCAGCATTCGAAACAGCCGGCGTATCCCGCGCAGCCGCCGTCCGAACGGATTTCCTCGAGATGACGGCGGAGTTTTCTTCCTTCGGCCGCCGTCTTTTCTCTGACCGCGGAAAAGAAGAGTTTTCCGGAAGGCGCCTTTTGCCATCCCTCGCGTTCGAACCGCTCGAGCCGGTCAGCCGCGCCTTCGAGAAATCCGAACGGATCGGGAAGGTCAGCGAGGTCAGAGCAGATTCCCGAAAGAACTTCCGGGAGCTTCTTGAGATTTCCTCCGCAAACCGAGTCCGCGAATTCGTCGAAAAGCGGATCGGTCCCGAAAAAACGTTCGACCACGTCCGCGACGATCTTTTCGCGCATGGCGTCGGATTCCTCCGGCTCTATCAGTCTTATCGTCGACGGAATTCCGAGACGCTGGAAGTTGTTTTTGACGAGTTTGAGATAATATGAGTCGATCGTGCATATATCGGCTCCGCCGACCGAGGAAAGCTGGAAGAGCATGTGCCGGTCTGTCGGATCATCGGCGATTCTGCGGCTGATCGCCGCGGTGATTCTTTCGCGAAGCTCACCCGCCGCTTTGTTTGTAAACGTAACGGCAAGGATCGAACCGATATCGGCGGGAGATTCCCCGTCGCTGATGAGCGAGACTATCCGTTCGGTCAGCGTCGCGGTCTTGCCGGATCCGGCGCCTGCGGATATCATCAGGCTGCGTCCGCGCGAATCGATCGCCGCTTTCTGCGATTTCGTCCACTCTCTCGGTTTGTCGGAAGACGGTTTGTTTTTCTTACCTTCCATCTTCATCTTCCTCCTCTCCGGTGACGTTCTCTGTGCCGCGCATTCCGTAGGACGAGCGGCAGACGTTTGCAAATCCGCAGTATTCGCAGGCATCGTGCGAAGGGGTAGCCGAAGCGTTTCCGGATTTTATTCCGTCGGCCGCCGCTCTGACGCAGTCCCGCACGGCTGAGAAGATCTCGTCGAAGCGTTCGCCGGAAATATGCCCCGGGCTGCGTCCTTTTTTCGGTTTCATCAGTATTTTCGGAGAACCGTCGGACGACACCGCGTTCATTATTTCTTCCGAATCGAGAATTACGCCGCGGCGTCCGATGAGTCCGGATACTTGTTCGACCGTTTCGTCGGGGTCGCAGGTATGAAGGACGGGAGCTTTTATCTTTGCAACGACGTATTCAGCCGCAGCCTCCTTCGGTTCGCCTCCGAACACGGCCCGCGTCCCGGGGTCGCTGCCGCGCGTGATCGAAAAAAGGTAAAGCAGAAGCTGAACGGTTTCTCCCTTCATCACTCCGTCGACCGAAAAGTCGAGTTTTCCCGTCTTGTAGTCGACCGTGCGGATATAGGATGTACCGCCGGAACGGTAAACGTCGACCCGGTCGATCCTTCCTTCGACCGAAACGCTCCCCCCGTCCGAAGTATCGAACGAGAGCGGGGTTATCCCTCCGCGTCCTATCTCCAGCTCGAAAAACTCGGGGCGGAAGTCCGACCGGGACAGTTCTTCCGAGACGTCTCTGATGATCGCGTCCCCGAGAGCGGACATTTTCCGAACGATCCTTCCCGCGCTGCCTCCGGGTTTCTCCCCGAATACCGAGGTTACGTATGCGGAGGTTATTCCGTCGATGCGTCGTCGGCGTTCTTCCGGCGTTATTTCGGCAAGGAGTTTCCCGCTTTTGCCGGAAAAAGGAGAGAAGTATTTTTCAAGGAGATGATGCACGTAGGTTCCGGTATCGGCGCCCGAAAACGACGCAGCCTCATCCTCGTTGAGTTTCAGAGCGTATTTGCAGTAGTATTTGAAGGGGCAGTCGGAATAGGTTTCGAATTTGCTGTTGCTGAGTACGAGTTTCTTCGGAGACAGAGCGCGTGCCGCCTCGGTGCTCAGAGCGAGCGAAAGCGACGTGAGCGGTTCATCCGGAGAGGGGGTCGCTTTTGCGGAAAGCAGCGCTTTCAGCGCGTCTCCCGCCGGGGTATCCGCAAGCAGGCGTCTGTATTTCGCGGCGGTAACGTGGTTGAAAATTCTTTCGGTCAGATCGGCGTCCGAACGTTCGGGGGCAACCGGAAGGAGCGTCGTGATCCTTCCGACGGGTACGCTCGGTACGTCCGGGCGTGTAAACAGCACGGCGCCGTCCGACGCCGCCGACAGCGCTCTTCTGAAGAAATAAAGCTCGTCCGACGCACCGCTTCTGCCGTCTCCCGAAAGCGGAAGCCCGCCGTCGCAAAGCGTTGCCCTCTCGGTTTCCGAGAGCAGTCCTCCGTCCTTAACCGGAGCGGGGAAGGATCCGTCGCAAACGCCGAGAAGAAAAACGAACCGGGGATTGTCTGTCCTCAGCATGTCGGCCGATCCGAAAACGGCCGCGTCCGAAGTCAGAGGTATGCTTCCGGAGGTTATTGAATCGTAAATCAGTTCAAGGGAAACGTAAGTCTCGCTCAGATCGGGGACTTCGCCCCCGGAGTATGCGTCGAAAAACTGATTCAGTCCTTCGATCATATCCGACCAGGATCTGAGAAGCGCTTCCGACTCGGCGGCTCGCCCCTCGGCCAGCCGTTTTTCCGCGTTCCGTCTGATTTTTTCTTCGATTCCGAACCCGCAGGCGTAATCGTACAGGGCGGTGCAGAGGGAGGCGGCGTCGGTAGCCCCGGCGATTTTCTCCGAAAGCACAGATACCGAAGAGACAAGGGTTCTTCGAACCCGGTTGACGCGTTCGAGTATGTTTTTCTGACGTTCCGTCTGCTCGGGGATATATCCGTCCGGGTTCATCGTCCAGTCCTCACCGGTAAAACGCGGCCCGCCGACTTTCCATTTTTCAACGTATATCTCGAACAGATCCGCGTCTCCCTCTTCGAATCCGCAAAGACCGGTTTTGACGAGGGAGATCACGTCCTCCGCCTGCCATCCGCGCATCGGTATCCTGATCGACGACAAAAGAAAACGGACGGGAGCGGATGACAGAGCCGAAATCTTTTCCGAGAAAAACAAAGGTATTCCCGCGTCCTCGAAGGCACGGTCGACGATACCGCGGTAATCGGAAGCCGAGCGGGCTATGACAGCGAAGTCGCGGTAACGGAAACCTTTTTCGACAAGCGCTCTTATTCCGGCTGCGCACGCCTCGGATTCGTCGTAAGCGTCGGGGGAGGATATAAGACGTATGCCTCCGTCCGATACGTCGGACGGTTCCGCAGCGGGGTCCCAGAGAGATCCGGCGACGAGAGCGAGATCCCGGCTGGCGAATCTTTTTGCACCGTCCAGCATTACTGTCTGCGTTTTTCTGCCGGACGCCGCGGCGTCGGCTCTGAGACGGTCGGAGGTCTTTCTCAGCGAGACGGTGTCCGCCGAGCAGTAAAGAGGACCGGGCAGAGGAACGGAAATACAGACGTTTTCCGCGCTTTTCATTATCATCGCGACTATCCGGTGCTCGACTCCGGTGAATCCGGAAAACGAATCGATATAAACGTTCAGTTCCCCGAAATACTCCCCGGGGTTTTCAAGGTCGGCAAGCCGGTCGAGATCCCTTGCAGGATCGGAAAAGTTTTCCGAAAGCAGCTCGGAATAAAAAGCCAGGACGGTCCCGAAGTCTGCGAGTTTGTCCCGGAGGCTTCCGGACGCCGATTCCCGCGCCTTTTCGAGCTGTTCCGGAGTTATGCCGCAGCTTCCGAATTCATCGGCAAGCTTCAGCATTTCGATGACCGTTCCGCGGTCGGAAGCGGAATCTTCCGGATATTCACGCAAAAACGGAGCAGCCTTCCGGAGCGCCCTGCGCATCGCCACCCTCCGCACGCCCGGCGATGCATAGTTGAAGACCAGCCCGCCGAAACGCCTTGCCGTTTCGTTGGCGAGCCGGGAGAAATTCAGCACCTCGGCGTTTGCCGCGTCACGGGCGGAAAGATTCTCGAGGAGTTTTCTTTCCGTTATCACGGTGAACTGTTCCGGGACAATCAAAAGGACCTTTTTACCCGATTCCGCGTCGCGAACTGCGCGGGATATCATTTCAAAAGTCTTTCCGTGTCCGTGATCTCCGTAGATAAAACAAATCATTTATCGTTCTCCGGAATGGTATTGTCGGTCAGCAGTTTCAGGTTCCTTTCGATCACGCTTTTCGGCCTCCACGAGTATGCGCGGCCGGCAAAATCCGCGTCGTCGGCGAGTGTTTCCGGCGTGGGAGAGGGAAGGACGTTCTCGTTGAAAAAACCGATGGGCGACCAGATCGTTCCCTTTTTTCTTGCTTTTTCGGTGAAAGGACAGACGTTCTGGCAGATATCGCAGCCCCAGGCGGTACCGAATTTCACTATCGCTTTTTTCTCTTCCGGCGAAAGATCTCCCTTTTTCTGAGTGACGGAAGAAAGGCATCCGATACCTTCGGTGAAGACGGGACAGGCGCGGCGGCATCTGCCGCATCCGATACAGCGCCCGGGTTCCCGCGACGGAGTGTCGGGGGGCAGGTCGGTGAGTATTTCGAATATGAACACGAAAGAGGAATAATCCTCCGTGATAAGCAGGCCGTTATCGCCGATGACTCCGAGTCCGGCTTTTGCCGCGGCATCCCGTTCGTCGATGGGGGAGACGTCTCCGCAGACCGAAAAACGGTATCCCGGGAAAATTCCGGACGCGGTCCCGATTATTTCTTCGCCCGTGTTTTTTATGAAAATATGATAATCTTTTGCCGCCGCGTACGCGGAGACGGTCTTTTTCTCCGATCTGTCGAATTCTTCCGAAAGATACGGTATTATCCCGATATACGCCGATTCGGGAACGAATCCCAGCCGGTCGAGCATATACTTTTTGGTTACGCGGCACGACGAAAAGGGGATCCCCGCGGCGGCGGGGATTCCCGAGGCGGTGATGACGTCCGAAAGAGTCATGCTGTCATTCCTTTCGTTCTGCCGGCTTGCAACAAACATTATATCATCTTTTATCATAATAATCAATATTCTTTCATAGGTTTTTAATAGCCAGTTCATACAGATTTCACATTTGGAAGTTACAATATTACCTGATGCGGGAAGGATCCCGTATTTGAAAGGAAGGATAGAAATGACAGATATTAATCCCGAAAACGAAAGCGGAATCACCGGGCAGACCGGTTCGGGGTTTGCTGCGGGAACGGGTGGACCCGTAAACGCATCCGAAGACACCGCAGAAGAGAAGCGTTACGGAGTTATTTACACGCCGGCTGAGGGAGAATACAGCTACAACCCCTATTCGAACGACGCGGGCGCTTCCGGCGCGTCTGCCTCTGCACGTCCGGCGGCGTCGTCGCGTGCTCCGGAGCAGAAAAAGAAGAGCAGAGGGACCGCGGGAATGATTCTCGGAATCTGCGCGGCGGTATTCTTCTGCGTTTGCATCGTTACGCTGGCTGTCGTCGGTATAATGTTCGCCGCGAGCAGAATCCTGGGCTATCTGCCGAATTCGGGCTCGGGCGAACCCGAAAGTACG
>CACZSP010000256.1 GCA_902783905.1 uncultured Ruminococcus sp. | reverse complement strand
TGCTGTTGATCCGCGCAGCGCCGCGCAGCGGCACCGACTACTCCCTTATATGTATAATATTTTATCATATAATTTGAAAAAAAGCAATAGAAAAAAAGATATAACCGAAAACTGTTGACGAACACGCTTGAATGATGTATAATTTTGTCGTACTGAAATAACGAAAGGATGAATCAAAATGTCAGACATTCTCAGGATCGGTATCGTCGGCTGCGGAGGCATCGCAAACGGCAAGCACATGCCTGCGCTGTCGCGGTTGCCCGACGTAAAAATGGTCGCTTTCTGCGATATAATCGAGGAGCGCGCCCGCAAGGCCGCCGCGAAATACGGAGACGAAAACAGTTTCGTCTGCACCGACTACCGCGAACTGCTCAAAGACCAGTCGATCGACGTGGTCCACGTCCTGACGCCCAACCGCTGGCATTCCGAGATCACCGTAGCCGCTCTCGAGGCCGGCAAGCACGTTATGTGCGAAAAGCCGATGGCGATCAACTCCGCAGAGGCGCAGAAGATGCTCGACGCCGCGAAGCGCACCGGAAAGAAGCTGACTATCGGATACCAGAGCCGCCACCGCGCCGATTCGCAGTACCTCAAGGCGGAGGTCGAAAAGGGAACTCTCGGAGACATTTACTACGCGAAGGCGACGGCGATCCGCCGCCGCGCCGTCCCGACCTGGGGAGTCTTTCTCGACGAATACGCCCAGGGAGGCGGGCCGCTGATCGACATCGGCACCCACGCGCTCGATCTTACCCTCTGGACGATGGACAACTACAAGCCGAAGTACTGCGTCGGCACCACCTACCACGCGCTCAACAAACAGACCGAGCAGGGCAACGACTGGGGCAACTGGGACACGGAGAAGTTTACGGTAGAAGACAGCGCCTTCGGTTTCGTCGTGATGGAAAACGGAGCCACCGTCTACCTCGAGGCATCCTGGGCTCTCAATACTCTCGACACCCGCGAGGCTGTCACCCAGCTTTGCGGAACGCTCGGCGGCGCCGATATGATCGACGGACTGCGCTTCAACGGCATCCGCAACAATCAGAAGTATATGTTCATTCCCCAGCTCGAAGGGAAGGGAGCCGCTTTCTACAGCGCGTCGAAGCAGCCCTCCGCATCCGATCTCGAGGCGCGCCGCTGGATAGACGCGATAAAGAACGACACCGATCCGGTCGTGACGCCGGATCAGGCGATCGTCGTGACGAAGATCCTTGAAGGTATTTACAGATCCGCCGCTTCGGGCGATATTTACAGATTCTGAGGAGAAAGACAAATGAAACTTTGCGTACTTGAAAACCTTTACGGAAACAAGACTCTCGAGGAGTCGCTTTCGATCCTGACGGGACTCGGCGTGCATACCGTCGAGATCGGCGCCGGAGGCTATCCCGGCAAAGCGCACTGCGACCCCGAAAAGCTGCTCGCCGATCCGAAGGCGCTCGAAGAATGGCTCGGCGTCTTCAAAACGTTTGACGTAGAGATCGCCGCGCTTGCATGCCACGGCAACCCGCTCCATCCCGACAAAAAGACTGCCGAATGCTTTGACCGCGACTTCCGCAACGCGATCCTGCTTGCCGAAAAGATCGGGATCAATACGATCGTCGGCTTTTCCGGCTGCCCGGGCGATCACGACGGAGCGAAATACCCCAACTGGGTAACCTGCCCCTGGCCCGGAGATTTCCTTGAGATCCTCGACTGGCAGTGGAACGAAAAACTCATTCCCTACTGGAAAGAGACGGCCGCATTCGCAGAAGCTCACGGCGTAAATCATATCGCCTTCGAGATGCATCCCGGCTTCTGTGTGTACAATCCGGAGACGCTGCTTAAACTCCGCGCCGCCGTCGGACCGGTCATCGGCGCCAATCTCGATCCGTCCCATCTTATCTGGCAGGGAATGGACCCGGTCGCCGTCGTTCGCGAGCTGAAGGGAGCCATTTATCACTTCCACGCGAAGGATACAAAGATCGACAAATACAATACGGCGCGCAACGGCGTGCTCGACACCAAGCACTACAGCGACGAGCTGAACCGCTCCTGGGTCTTCCGTGCCGTCGGATTCGGAAACGGCGAATCCTACTGGCGCGACCTGGTTTCGAATCTGCGGCTCTGCGGATACGACGGAGTTCTTTCGATCGAACACGAGGACAGCGTGATGACCGTCGACGAAGGACTTCGCAAGGCGATAGAAGTGCTCGGTCCGATAGTTATGACCGAGTCCAAGCCGCGCACCATGAGCTGGGCGTGAGGTAAAAATGCTTTACGAAAAAATAAAACTCTGGGACGAGCATCCCGAGGCGGAGCTGATCAGTTACGTCCCCGATATGACGGCCGAGCTTAAGCTCCCGCCCCGCCGCACGGTCATCGTCTTCCCGGGAGGCGGATATCACTTCCTTTCCGACCGCGAGGCGGAACCGATCGCTTTCCAGTTCATGGCGGCCGGCTTCAACGCTTTCATCCTGCGCTACAGCGTAGCCCGGCAGATCACCCCCTGGGCGCCTCAGATCGAGGCGGCCCTCGCCGTGAAATACGTCCGGGAAAACGCCGAAAGATACAACACCGATCCGGATAAGATCTTCGTCTGCGGCTTTTCGGCCGGCGGACATCTCGCGGCGTCCTGCGCGACCCTCTGGCACGAGCCCGAGGTGCAGGCGTTTATGGGCGACGCTCCCGAAGGGATCAACCGCCCGACTGGAAGCATCCTTTCCTACCCCGTGATAACGCTTGTGAAGAATAAGCACAAGGGGTCTTTCGTCAATCTGACGGGACAGGAAGATCCGACGCCCGACAGCATCGGAAGATTTGCCCTCGACCGCTCGGTCGACGGTACGACGCCTCCTGCCTTCCTCTGGCACACCTTTGCCGACGCAACGGTCCCGGTGGAATGCTCGCTCCTTTACGCCTCGGCTCTTGCCGCTCACGGCATCCCCTTCGAGGCGCACATCTTCCCGGCGGGACATCACGGACTGTCGCTTGCAAACGAGTTCGTCGCCTCCGGAAAGGAAGCGAACATCCTTCCTCACGTTCAGTGCTGGATCGATCTGGCGGTCAACTGGGTCAGGGATTTTCAGTGATCGGCGGGACGCGGAAGCAACGCGTACCGATGAAGAACGAACGGTATTGCCTTAATTATCCCCGTTTTTCGGTCAGCCGCCGGCTGACGATCAGGCTTACCGTTCAACAGCCGATT
>CACZSP010000255.1 GCA_902783905.1 uncultured Ruminococcus sp. | reverse complement strand
GAGAGCAAGAACGGCGTCACCGTGTCGGCTGCCTCGAACATCGCGTTCTCCGATACGGCGACGTCCTACAGTAAGAACTCGATCAGTGGCAACGATTCGAATGAGTATTCGTACTATTCCGAGGCTGCCATCGAAAACGCGACGCTCTTCTGCGAACCTTTCGGGGACAACAGAGGCGACTTCACGCCGTTCGGGATCAACGCCCTGAACGACCCGCCCGAGACGCTCGAGATCCTGCCCACCCTGAACTTCACGCCGGTCATCAACCAGGTGAGAGGGCAGTACGCCGACGCCGTCGTGATGGTCACGTTGCGCCAGAAACAGGCGAGCGGCTCGTACGGTGACGCCGACCTTGCGGATATCTCCCAGTACATCACTTCGCTCTCGGTCGGGGGAGACGCCGCGACCACAACCGATCATCCGTCGTACTATTCGGTGGTGGTTGACGCCGAAGACCTGATCGAAGGCGACGTCACAATCGAATTCCCGCGCATCTCCTTCTCGGTGAAGACGGGCACCCCGTTTGAAGACGCCGGACTCTCGAGCAACGTCTACTCCAACTACCGTCTGACCGTTGCGATCGTTTTGCGCGACGGATCCGGCAACGAGATCGCGGTGTCCAAGTGTTCCGACTACGTGATCTACACCAACGCGAAGGTCGTACCGAGTTTCATACCCCCCAGCGCCCAGCCGTGATCTTCGCATACTCCGTTTTCCGCGGGCGGGAAACCGCCTTAAAATACCGGAAAAACCGCAGCGACCCCAAAACCGCAACCCCCGCACGGCGACCGCCCGGAGACATCCGGGCGGTCGTTGTATATAAAAAGGAAAAGCCCCGGAGCGATCCGGGGCTTTTTTTGCGTGCGGGACGTTTGACCCGCCGATAGGGAATTACTTGTTCTTCTGGGACTCTTCGACCGCGACGGCGACCGCAACGGTGGCGCCGACCATCGGGTTGTTGCCCATGCCGATCAAGCCCATCATTTCGACGTGCGCCGGGACGGAAGACGAGCCCGCGAACTGCGCGTCGCTGTGCATTCTGCCCATCGTGTCGGTCATACCGTAACTGGACGGGCCCGCCGCCATGTTGTCGGGGTGCAGGGTTCTGCCCGTGCCGCCGCCAGAGGCGACCGAGAAGTACTTGACGCCGTTCTCGACGCACCATTTCTTGTAGGTGCCGGCGACCGGATGCTGGAAGCGGGTCGGGTTGGTCGAGTTACCGGTGATCGAAACGCCGACGTGCTCGAGTTTCATGATCGCGACGCCTTCCGGCACGTTGTCCGCACCGTAGCAGCGGACGTTGGCGCGGGGACCGTTCGAGTAGGCGGTCTTCGAGACGACCTTCACCTCTTCGGTGTAGGGATCGAACTCGGTCTTGCAGTAGGTGAAGCCGTTGATGCGGGAGATGATGAACGCGGCGTCCTTGCCGAGACCGTTCAGAATGACCTGCA
This sequence comes from uncultured Ruminococcus sp., assembly GCA_902783905.1. GTDB lineage: Bacteria > Bacillota > Clostridia > Oscillospirales > CAG-272 > CAG-390. Next base: position 8,515 of record CACZSP010000255.1, on the reverse strand, counting down.
GGGGGTTCTTGCGCACCTTGTTGGCGTTGAGAGCGATCTTGATCGCGCCCTCGGCGGCGGCGAAGGACTCGTGGCCGGCGAGGAAGCAGAAGCACTCTGTCTCCTCCGAGAGGAGCATCTTGCCGAGGTTGCCGTGTCCGAGACCGACCTTGCGGTTCTCGGCGACCGAGCCCGGAATGCAGAAGGACTGCAGTCCGATGCCGATGTCGGCAGCCGCGTCGGCGGCCTTCTTGTCGCCCTTCTTTATGGCGATGGCAGCGCCTACGGTGTAAGCCCACTTGGCGTTTTCAAAGCATATCGGCTGGGTCTCCTGGACGATGGTGTAGGGATCGATCCCTCTCTCGTCGCAGATCTTTTTGCATTCGTCGATAGAAGAGATGCCGTATTCCGCAAGGACTCCGAGGATCTTCTTTTCGCGTCTTTCGTAACCTTCAAAAGTTGCCATTGTCTTTCCTCCTCATTCCTTGCGCGGGTCGATGTAGCGGACGGCTCCGTCTTCGGGAGCGAATCTGCCGTAGTGGCCCTTTGCCTTCTCGTAGGCCTCGCCGGGCTCCATGCCCTTCTTGATGAAGTCGGTCATTTTGCCGAGGGAGACGAATTCGTAGCCGATAACTTCGTCGTTCTCGTCGAGAGCCATTCTGGTGCAGTAGCCCTCGGTCATTTCCAGGTAGCGGACGCCTTTTTCCTTCGTTCCGTACATGGTGCCGACCATCGAGCGGGCGCCCTTGCCGAGGTCCTCAAGCCCTGCGCCGATAACGAGTCCGTTCTCGGAGAAGGCAGACTGCGAGCGTCCGTAGACGATCTGCAGGAAAAGCTCTCTCATCGCGGTGTTGATCGCGTCGCAGACAAGGTCGGTGTTGAGCGCTTCGAGAATGGTCTTGCCCGGAAGGATCTCGGCCGCCATGGCTGCCGAATGGGTCATTCCGGAGCAGCCGATGGTCTCAACGAGCGCTTCCTCGATAATGCCGTTTTTTACGTTAAGGGAAAGCTTGCAGGCTCCCTGCTGAGGTGCGCACCAGCCGACGCCGTGCGTATACGCCGAAATATCGGATATTTCCTTCGCCTGGATCCACTTGCCTTCCTCGGGGATGGGAGCGGGTCCGTGGTCACAGCCCTTGCGGACGAAGGACTGGTTCTGCACCTCGGCGCTCATCGCGTAAGGGCATTCACTTACTTTGCTCATTTAGAGGTATATCCTTTCGTGAATTATTTAACTATTTCGCCGTACACTTCTCCGAAGGCGGCGGCGGCGTTGCATTCGTCGGTGTCAATGTGCATCGCGAGCGCGAACTTCGGGCTGACTCTGACGACGACGTCGTCGAAGATGAGCGGACGGGCGGTGTCGAGTTTGACCTTGACGATCTGCTTGTCCTCGACTCCGAACTCGGCGGCGTCTTCGGGGGTCATGTGGATGTGTCTCTTGGCGACGATGGCGCCGCTGTCTATATCGATCTCACCGGCGGGACCGACAAGATGAAGTCCCGGAGTCCCGGCGACGTCACCGCTCTCGCGTACCGGCGGGGTGATGCCGAGGGCGCGGGCGTCGGTGAAGGAAAGCTCGACCTGATTGGCGCTTCTCTCGGGCCCGAGCACGCTGACCGCCAGCTGTCCCTTGGGGCCGACGAGGGTGATCTTCGGGTTTGCGCAGGCAAACTGACCGGGCTGGCTGAGCATCTTTCTGACTTCGAGTTTAGCTCCGGCGCCGTAAAGCGCCTCGACCGCTTCGGCAGTCAGGTGAATATGGCGTGCCGAGGTCTCAACGATAAATTTTGGCATAAAACGTCTCCGATCCGCCGCTTTACGCGGCAGTTTTTTTATTCTTTTCACTGAAGAGCGGGATTGGATACTATCTTGGTGAGTGCTCTGGACCAGACGCTCTGCTGTCCCTTATAGTATCCGTTCCAGCTGGGGTTGGTGTCCTGGGCTGCCTGACGGAAGGCGGCGAAGCAGTTGAGCTGGTCGCCCAGCTGTCTGCCGAGGTCGAAAACAAGAGTATCGTGAAGAAGCTCGAACACTTCGGCGTTCTCCTGAGAGTTGAGGAATCTGTACTGGAAGGAAATGGTGTAGACGGCGGGAGTGATGACTCTGTAGCCGTAGGATCCGAGGGCTTCAAGGATGGCTCCCGACATATCCATATCAGGTGCGTTGGTCGGGATGCTGTAGTAGGACACCCAGGCTCCGCAGATGGTGCGGTAGTTTTCCTGGTTCTTGTCGTACTTCGGGAAGGGAAGGATACCGAACTTGAAGGTTATGTCCTGCAGATAGTTCTGTACGTCTCCGATCGATCCGAAATGGAAGAGGACGTTGCCGGAGGTGAAGCCGTTTTCGCTGTTGATCGCCTTGTTGACGGCGACGTCGCTGTGATCGTGTACGAAGGAGTACCACAGATCGTACCAGTCGGTGAGGTTGTTGGATTCGAGCGATTCGCTCATCTTGGGTCCTTCCGCCGTGATGTCGACGTATTTGAAGCCTCCGGCGTAAAAGACGTTGTCGTAGCATACGTTATTCGGGAGCGTGGTGGTGCAGGGTTCGCTGCCGTCGGGGTTGAGTCCGGTCACCGTTCCGTAGGCGTAGGTCATGAATTTTTCGGCTGTCCAGTCCTGATTCCTGACCAGATCGTAGAAGTTGTCGCATTTCAGCGATTCGGCGAGATCCAGGTTGGTGAGTATGGGCTGCATGTTCCTGATGAGGGTGCAGCTGATGTCGCCTGCCGTGAAATAGACCTTGCCGTTGATGACGCAGGAGTCTACTATATCGTTGGGCCACCAGGGGCTGTTGAAATCGAGGTACCGGATATCTTTAAGATTGACGTAGCAGCCGCGGACGGTACCGATCGCCGATGAGAAGGAATACTGACCGATAAGGTCGTACTCGTCGCCGGCGCCGGCGTTAAGACTTGCGACGACCGCGTTGATGAAGTTGTTCCTGTTTTCCCACTCGCCGGGGATGCCGGACACCTTGATCCTGACGCCGAAGCGCTCTTCAACGTCGGTCTGGCGCTTGACTATCGAGTCCTTTATAGCGTCGCCGGTCGTCTCGTAGTTCTCGGTCCATTCCCATGACATGGAGTTGTTCCAGGTAAAGATGTTGAAGTCCTGGTCGAAGTTCATGGTCTCGGGGAGTTTGTCGAGGATGAAGCCCTTGTCGTCAACCGGTTCGCCCGAGGTGACTTCATCGCCGCTGGTAGGCAGGTCGACTGCGGCGGTGGGCTCAGGGGTGGTCACATCGTTCTTATTGCCGTTCGCGCAGGCGGATACGGCCGTCAGCGTCAGAAGCAGGACGAGGAGCAGGGTAATTATCTTTTTTGCCATGTCTTTTTTACCTTTCTTAACCGTTTTTTTCTTTTTTTGAGTTTCGGGCATAAATACACACATAATATTATATCCGAAACGGCACCTTTTGTCAAGGAAAAAGGCGCTCCGGATGGAAAGGCGGAGCACTTTTTTACAAGAAAGGGAACACTTATTTTTTTCTTGACTTTTTATTCATAAAGATGTATAATTTATTATTAATTCATATACGCGCGCAATAAGTTGGGAGAGATCGAGAAATGGAAAAGAGATCGGTGGAAATAACTGATTCAACCCTGAAGGAGTATACCGGATCCGGCTTCCGGGACAGGCTGGAGGCGCTGCGCCTCATCGTGTCGGCGGGAGTCGACGCCGTCGCCCTCGGAACTGTCCCCGCGGGTGAAAAGGGCACCGCCCTGTTCTGCAGGACCGCCGGAGCCCTTGCCGGAGGATGTGCCCTGTCGGTGGAGGTGTGCGACGAAGCTTCGGTGGACGCCGCCGTGTCGGCTCTTTCGGGCGCCGAAAGGCCGCGGCTGTCGGTGTCTCTTCCGCTTTCCACCGTCCAGTCCGAGTATTTTTATCATAAAAAACCCGACGTAATGACAGAAACGGCGAGGGCGCTGACCGAATACGCCGCAAAGTCGGGATTCGATATCGAATTCAGAGCGCTTGACGCGACCCGCGCCGATACCGCCGTTCTCGAACGGACCAAGGCGGCGGTCGCGGAGGCGGGAGCGACCTGCTTCGTCGTATGCGACGCCGCCGGCGAGACGCTTCCCGGCGAATGGGCGGAGCTTGTCGGACTCCTTCTTCCGGCGGGAGGAATTCCCGTCGGAGTCGAGTGCTGCGACAAATACGGACTCGCCGGAGCCGGCGCGATCGCGGCTGTCGGCGCGGGTGCGTCGCGCGTCGAATGTTCGCAGAAGGGGTGCGGAACGCCTCTCTGTTCTTTCGCCGAACTGCTCGCGGCAAGATCCGACGCGGTCGGCGCCGGAACCCGCCTCGATATGACGAAGCTGCGCCACATCTCCGAAAAGGTCGTGAAAACGCTATCCCGCGAATCGGGACCGCAGTCGCCCTTCGGCGTGCTGCCCGGACACCGGGAGGATTCGGATATCCCGTCGGACGCCGGGTTCGAAACCGTTTCCGATGCCGTGGCGATGCTGGGATACGATCTTTCATACGACGATCTTATCAGCGTTTACTCCTCCTTCGGCCGGCTTGCCGAGCAGACGGGGAAGGGAAGCGTGTCGGCGCGCGAGCTGGACGCCATCGTGGCGTCGTCGGCCATGCAGGTGGCGCCGACGTACAAACTTGATACCTACGTTATCAACAGCGGCAACACCATCCGTTCTACCGCTTTCATAACTCTCGACCGCAAAGGCGAGAAGCTCACCGGAATCTGCGCGGGAGACGGTCCGATCGACGCCGCCTTCCTTGCCATCGAGCAGATAATCGGACGTCATTACGAACTTGACGATTTTCAGATCCAGGCGGTGACAGAGGGACGCGAGGCGATGGGCGACGCCCTGGTGCGTCTGCGTTCCGAAGGCGGACTTTTCTCCGGGAAGGGACTTTCCACCGATATAATCGGGGCGTCGATAATGGCTTATCTTTCGGCGCTCAACAAGATAGCCTACGCGCAGGAGTGACGCCGGGGAGATGAGACTTTCGTTATCCGCAAACGGCTGGGAAAGCGTCGGATGGGACGAGCTTTTCTGCGCCGCGAGAGACGCCGGGTTTACCGGCATTGAACTTCACGGGCTTCCGGACGGTCTTTTCGGACCGGGAAAACCCTTTTCACCCGGCAGGATAGGCGCCACCGGGCGCGAGCTTTCCGACTCGGGCTTCGCCGTCACCTGCATAGATTCGGTATGCGACATAACCGATGCGTCGGCTGCCGACGAAAACCTTCTCGAAATATCCGAATGCGTCGAGGCGGCGGCAAAGCTCCGCTGCAGATACGTAAGGATCCGCGCGGGAGCCGGAGAACGCGAAGGCGCCGACGAAGCCGCGGCGGCTCTCATCAGGCGCGCGCTTCCGGTCGCCGAGGCGGACAGGATCGTCCTGCTTATCGAGACGGCTGGCATTTACGCCGACACCTCGCGCCTTTCGGATCTGCTCAACACTTTCGCTTCGGACAGTCTCGGAGCTCTCTGGGATCTGAACCACCCCTGGCGCGACAGGGGCGAGAGCGCGGAGGACGTCATCGAACACCTCGGCGCGCACATAAAGCACGTGCACATCAGGGATTCGGCTGCTCTCCCCGGCGGAGGAGTGAAATACTGCCTGGTCGGAGAGGGAGATCTGCCACTGGGAGAAATGCTCGACGCGCTGCGTTCGGTCGGTTACGCCGGATTCGTCTCCTGCGAATGCATTCCTTCGGATTTTGAGGATATCGCCGACAAGAGCATACTTCTGCCGCACTTCTGCGGCTATATGAGCCGCTTTGAAGACGGATTCGGCGGCAAAAACCGGCTTCCCGAGAACCGCGCTCACACCGGGCGCTACGTCTGGCCGAAATACGAGCTGGTCGATCTGACCTTTTCCGAGGCGCTCGACAGGGTCGTCGAGGAATTTCCCGATCAGCTTGCCTTCAAATATACGACGCTGGATTACACCAGGACCTATTCGCAGTTCCGGGACGACGTCGATTCTTTCGCACGCTCCCTTATCGCGATGGGAGTCGGCCACGGCGATCACGTGGCGATCTGGGCGACCAACGTTCCGCAGTGGTTCATAACCTTCTGGGCGTGCGTCCGCATAGGCGCCGTTCTCGTCACAGTCAACACGGCTTACAAGATCCACGAGGCGGAATATCTGCTCCGCCAGTCGGACACCCACACCCTCGTGATGATCGAAAACTGCCGCGACTCGGATTACAGAGGGATCATCGAGGAGCTTTGCCCGGAGCTTGCCGAAACAAGACGCGGGAAGCCGCTGCACTGCCGCCGCCTGCCTTTCCTTCGCAACGTCATAACGGTCGGTTTCAGGATGAAGGGAGCCGTCGAGTGGCGCGAGGCGCTCGAAAAGGGAAGAAGCGTTCACCGGGAGGAGGTCCTCCGCCGCGCTTCGATGGTGCGTCCCGACGACGTGGCGAATATGCAGTACACCTCGGGAACGACCGGTTTCCCGAAGGGGGTCATGCTGACTCACCGCAACATAGTCAACAACGGAAAGTGCATCGGCGACCGGATGGATCTGTCGACGGCCGACCGTATGATGATCCAGGTGCCGATGTTCCACTGCTTCGGGATGGTCCTTTCGATGACCTCCTGCATGACGCACGGCGCGACGCTGCTTCCTCTGCCTTATTTCAGCCCGAAATCGGCTCTCGACTGCGTCGGACGCGAGCACATAACCTGCTTCAACGGAGTGCCGACGATGTTCATCGCCATGCGCCGGCATCCCGATTTTCCGAAGACCGATTTTTCGTCGATCCGCACCGGTATTATGGCGGGCTCCAACTGCCCTCCCGAGCTTATGCGGATGGCGGAAAGCGATATGAACATGCGTGAGATCGTCAGCGTCTACGGACAGACCGAATCATCGCCCGGCTGCACCATGAGCGAGGTCACCGACAGCGAATACGTCAGGACCGAGACGGTCGGACACGCCTTCCCGCACGTGGAATGCAGGATAGTCGATCCCGAGACCGGACTCGAGCTTCCCGCGGGGCAGAACGGGGAATTCGTCGCCCGGGGATACAACCTGATGAAGGGCTACTACAAGATGCCCCGCGCCACGCGCGAGGCCATCGACGCCGACGGCTGGCTCCACACCGGAGACGTGGCGTGCGACGACGGGACCGGCAACTACAAGATCACCGGACGGATCAAGGATATGATCATCCGCGGCGGAGAGAATCTTTATCCGCGCGAGCTCGAGGAGTTCTATTACGGACATCCCGGAGTGCAGGACGTCGCGGTCGTCGGAGTGCCCGACGAACGCTACGGCGAGGAATGCATGGCCTGGATCATCCCGAAGGACGGAGTCACGCTGACTCCGGATGAGCTCAAGGCCTTCGCCGCGGCAAGGATCGCGAAGCACAAGGTGCCGAGATACGTCTACGTCTGCGATTCCTTCCCGATGAACGACGCCGGGAAGATCCTCAAATACCGCATGCGCGAAGCCGCGAAAGAAATGCTCGCGGATCCGGAAGGGCCGCTCAAAGGCCAGTAAACATAATAATTTATTCCGTCAAGGAGAAAAAATATGGAAATCAAGATCACGAAAACAAAGAATCCGGCAAAGAAACCGGACGGAAAATCCCTTGGATTCGGCAAGATATTTACCGATCACATGTTCTGCATGAACTACACCGAGGGACAGGGCTGGCACGACGCCAGGATCGAGCCCTTCCACGACCTGACGCTTTCTCCCGCCTGCGTCGTATTCCACTACGGGCAGGAGATGTTCGAGGGACTCAAGGCCTACTACGGCGTCGACGGCAAAATCCGTCTCTTCAGACCGATTATGAACGCCCGCCGCACCAACGCCTCGAACAAGCGCCTCTGCATCCCCGAACTGCCCGAAGACATGTTCGTCGAGGCCGTCAAGGCGATCGTTTCGGTCGACCGCGACTGGATCCCGAGAGAGCCCGACACCTCTCTTTACATCCGTCCCTTCATCATCGGAACCGACGCCTTCCTCGGAGTCGCTCCGTCGAAGACCTATCTCTTCTGCATCATTCTTTCTCCTTCGGGAGCTTATTACGCTTCGGGACTCAAGCCGGTCGGAATCTGGATCGAGGACGACTACGTCCGCGCTGTCAGAGGCGGTATGGGCTTTGCCAAGACGGGCGGCAACTACGCCTGCTCGCTGGCGGCTCAGGTAAAGGCCCACGACGGCGGATATTCCCAGGTGCTCTGGCTGGACGGCGTTGAAAGAAAATACATCGAGGAAGTCGGCGCCATGAACATCTTCTTCAAGATCGACGGCAAGATCGTCACCCCGATGCTCAACGGCTCGATCCTTCCCGGCATCACCCGCAACTCGGTCATCGAAGTCTGCCGTCACTGGGGACTGCCGGTCGAGGAGCGCAGGATCTCGGTCTACGAGCTGATAGACGCCCAGAAGGCCGGAAAACTCGAGGAAGTCTTCGGAAGCGGAACCGCCGCCGTCATCTCGCCGGTCGGCAAGCTCCGTTACATGGACGAGGTCATGACTATCGGTAACGGCGACATCGGACCGGTATCGCAGAAGCTTTACGACACCGTCACCGG
>CACZSP010000254.1 GCA_902783905.1 uncultured Ruminococcus sp. | reverse complement strand
GAGGTGCCGCGCTCGGTTCTGTCGGAGGGGGTGATCTCGTATTCGCCCGACTCTCCGCACTTCCAGTGAACGGCGCCGCCGCCCGCGTAGGAAAGCGTGTCAATTTCGACCGTGTCGCTCACCATGAACGCCGAATAAAATCCGAGTCCGAAGTGACCGATGATGCCCGAGCCGGCCGAATCTCCCGATTCGCTTTTTTCGTATTTGGAGATGAAATCGAGAGCGCCCGAAAGGGCAATCGAGCATATATACTTTTCAAGTTCCTCCGGAGTCATTCCGATTCCGTTGTCGGTCACGGTGATGGTGCCGGCTTTCCGGTCAAGCTCGACGTCGATCCTGAATTCCTCTCCCTCCGGGACCGTCGCCTCGCCAAGCGAGCAGAGGCGGCGCAGCTTGGTAACCGCGTCGGAGGCGTTGGAGACTATCTCGCGAAGAAAAATATCCTTGTCGGAGTAGAGCCACTTTTTTATGATCGGAAAAATGTGCTGTGTTTCGACGGAAATACCGCCTTTTTTGATTTCGCTGTCAGGCATAAAAAAATCAGATCCTTTCGAAATTGATGATCATCAAAGTAATATCATAAATATTATTATACTCTTTTTTACCGTTTTGTCAAGTTTTTGGGGAAAGGATCCTTTTTTCGCCCGAAATCTCTTGCAAAGAGTCGTTGAATGTGATATTATATAGCATTGAACGGAGGTGGCGGGCGTGAGAGGATCTGCCGTAGTGCGGGCGTGCGCGAAAATCAATCTTTTTCTTGAAGTCGGGGAGAGAAAAACCGACGGATATCACGATATCGTCACCGTTATGCAGTCGGTCGGGCTTTGCGACACGGTTTCACTGACCGCGGAAAGCTCAGCCGCCGCTTCGGTTTCAATTGAATGCGACGATGATTCCGTCCCGTGCGGAAAGGAAAACACCGCTTTCCGCGCCGCCGCGGAATTTATGAAAGCAACGGGCGTGCCGCTTTCCGTCGGTATCTCGATAAAAAAGACAATACCGTCGCAGGCGGGGCTCGGAGGCGGAAGCGCCGACGCCGCGGCCGTCCTTTCCGCGCTTAACAGGATGTCGGGAGACCTTCTTTCCGAAACCGAACTGTCGGAAGCCGCCGCGAACGTCGGAAGCGACGTCCCTTTCTGCCTGCGCGGAGGAACGCGGCTCTGTACGGGAAGGGGAGAGATACTGTCGGATCCCCTTTCGGTACCCCGTTTTCACGTCGTGATAATCAAGCCGCGCGCGGGAGTGTCTACCAAAGCGGCGTATTCGCTTATCGACTCTCTTCCGCCGGGAAGGAAAAAAAGGAAGCCGTCCGGAATGCTTTCATCCCTTGCGAAGGGTAATACCGACAGGATCCCGGGACTGCTTTACAATATTTTCCAGAAGGTCGTGACCGACGGAAAGGACGATATCGCAACGGCGATATCGCTTCTGCGGGAGACGTGCGGATGCTCTCTTCTGTCGGGAAGCGGTTCGTCGGTCTTCGGCCTGACCGCCGACAGAGAGACTGCCGTCGCGGCAGCGGAACGTGCAGCCGGGGTGTTCGGGGAAAAATCGGTCTTTCTCACCGAAACGACCGATTCGTCAATCTATTATCAGGAATAACAACAATCAGGAAAAATAAACAGCGGAGAAAAGAAAATGCCGGAAAAACAGATAATTCACGGACGCGGCAACGCCGCGATGTTCGACGAATACATGGATTTCATCAACTACGTATTCGGATTCAACGGAAACCAGAGCGATTTCAAGAAACTGCTTCCGAAACTCTACAGGCCGGAGTACGATCCGGCGGGTCACTCCTACGTCACGACGGTTGACGGAAAGATCAAAGCCGCCGTCGGAGCGTTCGATCACGATCTGGTCGTCTGCGGCGAGCGCCTCAGAGTCCGCGGCATCGGGAACGTCGCCGTACACCCTTATGAAAGATCTCACGGATACATGAAGGAGCTTATGAAGCTTGCCGTGAACGATATGATAGCCGAGGGCGTGGATATGTCGGCGCTGGGAGGCCGACGCCAGAGATACCGCTATTTTTCCTTCGACAAGGTCGGAAGCAAGATAGGCATGTCCTTCAACGACGACAACATCCGGCACACCTTCGGGAAGGATTTCAAGCCTTGCTTCTCCTTCAGAAAGATAAAGCCGGAAGACGCGGACGTCCTTGCCGCGGTAAAGAAACTTGCCGAAAGCCAGAAGCTCTACGGTGTCAGAGAGACCGAACGATACTACGATATCCTCGTCAGCTGGGAGTATTCGGCGTACGCCGCGTTTTTCAAAGACGAATTCGCCGGTTACTGCCTGATGAAGGACAGCTCGGTATCCGAAATGCTGATCTGCGATCCCTTCCTCCCCTGGACGCCCGAATTCATCCGCGATCTTTTCGTCTTCAACGGCAAAGGAAAACTCAGCGTGGCCCTTCCGTTCCATCTTTCAAACTATATCGAGATGATATTCGATATCGCCGAATACTACGACGTGGGACCGGCAAAATCCTTCAGCATCTTCAATTACAAAAAGGTCATCGGCGCGTTCCTTCGCCTGCGCGCATCCTGCGTGTCGCTTCCCGACGGAGAGCTGACGGTGAATATCGAGGGCATCGCAAAAGAGGAGCGCCTACGCATATCGGTGAAGGACGGAGTTCCGTCGGTTGAAGATACCGACGCCGAGCCGGATCTCGAGCTTTCGCATATCGAGGCGATGGATCTTTTCTTCGCCCCGTACCGTCCCGAGCGCGACCGCCTGCCGGCTCCCGTCAGGACCTGGCTGCCTCTTCCGCTGTTCGTATACAGCGCGGATACCGTCTGATGACCGAAAATCTCCCGTCGTTTGACGAGTGGTACCGTGGCGACAGCAAAAGACTGTTCGAGATTCTCTCGATCTTTCTGAATCTCGCGCCCGGATACGTTACGCGGGAGGCGGTCGGCGAAATGACCGCAGGGACAAGCGGGAACGAGACTTTTGCCGTCGCGAATCTCGCGGCGGCCGCATGCGGGATCGACGCGTGGAACAGTCCGCGGGACAGGGCTTTTTTCAGGGATCTGTTTCTTCCGTGCTTCCGGCGGCTCGATCCCGCCCCGTTTCTGAACGATCCTTTTACGAAAGAGATCGTTTTTCCGGCTGCCGAGCGCGGACGTTGGACGCTCGGGATGAAAAAATGCGCGGCGTACGAGTGCTTCGTCGCCGACGACCCGCGCGTTGAAAAGACGCCCGTCGGGTACCGGGTAATACCGCAGATAGGATTCTTTTCGGAAGATTACGCCTATCCGGCGGTATGCGAGAACGGTCGCGAATGGATGACCCTGATGCCCAACGAGATCGTCACGACCCGTCCTGCCGTCGAGGCATCCCGGGGGGACGTGCTGACCTTCGGCCTCGGACTCGGATACTTCGCCTTTTCGGCGGCGCGAAAGCCGGAGGTTGACTCGGTGACCGTCTGCGAGCTGAGCGCGGAAGTGATATCGCTGTTTCAAGAATTCATCCTTCCGCAGTTCCCCGAAAAAGAAAAGATTACCATCGTTAACGCCGACGCTTTCGACTTTGCCGCCGAAGGAATGACGCGTTTCGATACCGTTTTCTGCGATATCTGGCACGATCCGTCCGACGGAGTTCCGCTTTACCTCCGGATGAAGGAGTACGAAGCGAAAAACCCCGGACCCGATTATCACTACTGGCTTGAAAAAACGTTACAATTATACGTCTGAGGAATTACAAACATGCTCGAGATCAGAGATCTGCGGTTTTCCGCCGCGGACCCGGCGTTTCCCGGAAGCGCCGAAAAAAACATATTGAACGGAGTGTCGCTGACGGTTGAAAGCGGCAGATTCGTCGTTCTGACCGGCCCCAACGGCGGAGGCAAGACGACTCTTGCCAAATGCATAATGGGGCTTATGACCCCGTCCTCCGGAAGCATTATTTTCGACGGCGAGGATATCACCGGTCTCAGCGTCACCGAGAGGGCATCGCGCGGGATAAGCTACGGCTTTCAGCAGCCGCCGCGCTTCAAGGGGCTGAAGGTCCGCGATCTTCTCTGCATCGCCTCCGGGAACGATAAACTGTCGACCGCCGACTGCTGCAGATTCCTGAACAGGGTAGGTCTTTGCGCCGGTGACTACGTCGACAGGGAGGCGGACGCGTCGCTGTCCGGAGGAGAGATCAAAAGAATAGAGATCGCCACGATACTCGCACGTTCGTCGAAGGTAATGATATTCGACGAGCCGGAGGCGGGGATAGATCTCTGGTCCTTCGCACGGCTGACCGAGACCTTCAGGGAACTTCACAAAAACTCCGACGCCACGATAATCATCATCTCACACCAGGAGAGAATCATCGGACTTGCCGACGAAATCGTCGTTCTTTCGGACGGAGTCATAACCTCCCGCGGCAGCCGCGAGGAGGTCTTCCCGCAGATTCTTTCGGGTTCGGTCGCCGGCTGCAGATACGGTTGCGACGTACGCGACGGGGAGGCGAAATAAGATGACGAAAGAAGAACTCAAGCTTCTGCGCGAGATAGCCGATCTTGAAAAAACGCCGATGGGCGCCTACAACATACGTTCAAACGGCGAGTCTGTCGGGCGCGCGTCCACCGAAAACATAACGATTGAAAGCAAGACCGACAGACCGGGGATCGATATCCGCATCAGGGAGGGAACCAGAAACGAGTCGGTCCACATCCCGGTACTGCTGACGAAGACGGGCTACACCGAGACGGTCTACAACGATTTTTACATCGGCGACGGCTGCGACGTGCTTATAGTCGCCGGTTGCGGAATACACAACGGCGGCTGCGGCGAGGTCCGGCACGACGGGGTGCACAGATTTTTCATCGGAAAAAACTCCCGTGTAAGATACGTCGAAAAGCATTACGGCGAGGGAGAGGGAACCGGGGAAAAGGTGATGAACCCGGTGACCGAGGCCGAAATAGGAGAAGGCTCCTATATGCAGCTCGACACGACTCAGATCAGAGGCGTCGACTCCACCGTAAGGAAGACCATTCTTCACGTCGGCGAAAACGGCGAGGCGGTGGTAAACGAAAAGCTGATGACCCACGGCCGGCAGAACGCCGAATCCCTTATGGAGATATACCTCGAGGGACGGGGTTCCAGCGGACGCGTCGTCTCGCGTTCGGTAGCCCGTGATTCGTCGGTGCAGGTCTTTTATCCCAAGATGACGGGCTCCGCCGAGTGCTTCGGTCACGTTCAGTGCGATTCGATCATAATGGACGGCG
>CACZSP010000253.1 GCA_902783905.1 uncultured Ruminococcus sp. | reverse complement strand
GGTGACGGTCACACGGTACGCCTTCCCGGCGGGGATCATGTGACATCCGCCGCCTGAAACGCTGTAGCTCGACCCGTCCCCGAAATCATATCTGAAGGTCCCGGAACGGATAAAGAGCAGTATGTTTTCTCTGTGGTGGTAGCTGTCGCTCCATCCGGCGCGGTATCTGATATGCCCGACGAGGCTTACCTCCGGGCGCGGATCGGTCTGTATCCTGTAATACATTTTTACTCCTGTTTCATCCTGTGCAAATAAGGTAACGTACGGTGAATTGACTTGACACACCGAAAAATGATATAATAATGCCGAAAACCGGTATTTTTATTATATCATTCTTTTTTGTTTCCTGCAATGCCGGAACCGAAAAAAGTAAAGGATAATGCAAGTACGGAGGAAAAAATGACGAACGAACTGAAATTCGTACCGAGCGCCGACGCGTCAAAGGTAACCTGGACCTGCGCCGGGACAGCTCTTGCGAACAGAGAGAAGGCCGACTTCTGGCGCGTCATGGCAGACGACGGTTATTATATCGAAATGCAGATCAAATCGTCGGAGCAGTCGGGAAAAGTCGAAAAAAACGGGAAAACGACGGTCATCACATACGACCGGCTGGTGACCGATCAGGGCAGGATCCTTGACATCCGCCTGCGGCTGACCGTCACCGATCTCGGAGACCGCCTCGTATTCGACAGCGAGATCGACAACCGCGACGAAAAGGCCCGCGTCAACGAGCTGCAGTATCCGTATATCGAACTGACGCGCCTTGTCGGAGAACCCGAAAAAGACGAGCTGATAAGACCGCGCGGACTGGGAGAAAGGATATTAAACCCCTGGGCGGCGCTCGAGAGCGCCCACACCGAGTATATGAGCTCGGATTATTACGATATCAAATCGACGCTCGTATATCCCCGTCCGGCAACGATGACATGGTTCGGCATTCAGTCGGCAGACAGGTTCTTGTATATCGGCAGGCACGACGAACGCACCCGCGCCTGCTGCCTGCTCAATTCGATAGCGCCGCGCGGATCCGCGGAAAAGTATCTGGCTTCGGCGATCTGCCACTATCCCTTCGCGCGTCCGGGAGAGGCGCTCTCCTGCCCGCCGGTGACCGTCACCCTCTCAAAGGGCGACTGGCGGATCGGTTCGGATATTTACGGCGGATTTGCACGGAGCACCTACTTCAAGCCGGTCGAGCCGCGGAAGTGGGTAAAAAAGATGACCGGCTGGCAGAGGGTGATACTGCGGCACCAGTTCGGCGAGATCTTCTGGAAATACGACGACCTGCCGCGCCTCTGGCTGGAGGGGCATAAGGTCGGCCTGGACACCCTGCTGGTGTTCGGCTGGTGGAAAGGAAGATTTGACAACGGATACCCGCACTACGAGCCCGACGAGGAGCTGGGCGGCGCCGAAAAACTGAAGGAAAATATCGCGAAAGTACGCGCGATGGGCGGTCACGTCATCCTTTACAACAACGGCATACTCATCGACAAAAAGTCGGATTTCTACCGCGATCACGCGAAGGAAGCCGCGCGCATAGACATCGACGGAAACGAATACGAGGATCACTACAAATTCGAAAACAACGGCACGGTACTCCGCAACTACGGCTACAAATCCTTCGTCGACGCCTGCCAGGCGACCGACGCGTGGCGGGAGGTGCTGTTAAGAAACGGGCGTCAGAAACTCGCGTTCGATCCCGATTCGATCTTTTTCGATCAGATAGGCGGCAGATCCAAGCTCTGCTTCAATCCGGCGCACAAACACGGATACCGCCCCGACGACGAGGTCGTTTTCCGCCGCGAAAACCTGCGGGCATGCCGGGCGCTGCTCGGTCCGGATCAGGCGATAGGCACCGAATGCACCAACGACGGCGTCTGCTTCGAAGTCGACTATCTCCACGGCTGCGACTTCGGAAACAGTTACCGGGCGACGAAAAACGCGCCGGTAAAGACCCATTTCCCGCAGATGTGGCGCCGGACCTTCCCCGAAATCATTATGACCAACCGCTTCATACACGACGAGCGGGAGGGCTTCCGGGACGATCTGAACCACGCATTCATTTACGGCATGCGATATGACGTCGCGATATACAGATGCCGGAAGGCCTGCGTGACCGAGCTTCCCGCCTACGCCGCGCATCTGAAAAAGCTGCTTGATCTTAAAAAAGAATATGCGGAATTCTTCTACGGAGGAAAATTCGTCTGCGACACCGATCTTTCTCTGCCGGAAGGCGTGAAATACTGCGAATACATGGCGAACGGAAAACGCATGTTCGCGCTCTGGAACGGTTCAAAGGAAGATAAGACTTTCGAAATAGGCGGCGGAACGGTGACGCTTGCGGCCGGCGACGTCTGCTGCACGGTAACGGAATAAGGAGCATCGAATGAAAAATATCGGAACAAAAGGAAAAATCTGCGCGGTCCTTCTCGCGCTTCTGACTGCGGTACCGGCTCTCTGGGCATGCGCCGACAAAAACGGACCCGCCGTCACCTCCGACGAGGGCTCCGGTCAGGCGGAGGTACAATCGACCGCCGAGGCGACGACCGTGGAGATCAGCACCGAACTCAACGCCATGAACCTGCTGGGGCCCCGGGATTTCGGAGGCGAAAAAACGGTTTTCTATTCAAGGAACTACAGCGGAGAATGGACGTCCGATCTGATGTACGAAACCACCACCGGAGAGATCGTCCCCGACGCCGTGGCGGCGCGGAACATGAAGATCGAAGAGCAGTACAAAACCGACCTGCAGGAAAAAAAGAGCGGATCGCAGTCGTTTTACACCAACGTGCAGAAGGAGCTTGCCGCCGGAGACCCGGGGTTCGACGTCCTTTATACGAGCATCCGCGACGCGTCGAGTCTTTCGACGTCGGGTTATCTTATCGAACTCGGCTCGGTGCCTCACCTGTCTCTCGACAGATCCTGGTGGAGCCCCTTTCTGTCTGAACAGCTGTCGATCGCCGGCAAAAAATACTACGCGACGGGCGAGATCACGACGGTCGACGACATAAGCATCCGCGCAGTCTTCTTCAACAAGGAGCTGCTGAAAGCGATCGACGGATCGGAGGATCTCTACGCGCGCGTCGACAACGACGACTGGACCTTCGACGATATGTTCCGGCTGGTCAACGCCGCTCTTGTCGACGTCGGAAACGACGGAAAGATAGAGCTCGGTAACGACACGATAGGACTTCTCGCCGAGGGAACCCTCGGATACCAGCTTCTGATGGGGACGGGAGAGAAAATAATAGGCAAGGACGGAGAGGACAAACCGTACATTTCGGTCACCGAATCGCGCCCCGTCGACGTTGTCGACAAGCTGACGTCTCTTATCGCCGGAAACGCGTCGGTGCAGACCGGATCGTCGGTTTATATTCCATTTGCCGAAGGAAAGATCCTTTTCGCCCTCGTCACCATCGTACGCGAAAACAGTCTGAAAAACTACGAAATAGATTTCGGAATAGTTCCCTACCCCAAGTACAACAAGGATCAGGAGAAGTTCCACTGCTATTCCGACGCCTACTGCCCCAACGCGATCTCCTTCCCGTTCGGTATTTCTCAGGACGCCCTCGACCGCGGCGCTTTTATCTGCGAGGCGCTTGCCGTCGAATCGGTGAACACCGTGACCCCGGCGTTTTACGACGTCTGCATGAAGACCCGCTACTCGCGCGATGCCCGGATGGGAGACATGCTCGACGTGATACGCGACGACTATCAGATCGACCTTGCCGACGTCTTCCTCAACGTATGGGGACTGCGCACGCCGGTGACGAACGCGATTTCGGCGGGCAAATCGCTTTCCTCCGCCCTGAAGAGCATTACTTCGGGCGCGCAGCGGAAAATAGACCAGACGACCAAGGCGATAGAAGATCTGGATCACTGAACGCCCGGGCGATCTTTGCGGGCGGAATCAGTTCTTTCCAAAAAGAGGACGTCGAAAACCTTCGAAAGAAGCTTTTCGACGTCCTCTTTTTGTCGATTTGTTACTCCGCCGCTTTTCCGCAGAATGGACAGAATTTCGATCCCTTAGGGATCTCCTTTCCACACGCCGCGCAGACGTTCTTTTCGTCAGCCGGAACGGCGGCTCCGCACTGCGGGCAGAAGCGTGACCCCGCGGGAAGCCCGGCCCCGCAGACCGGACATTTTTCTTCAGGGGCGGGGGCGGCAGCCCCTCCGGCGCCCGCGGCGGCGGAGGCCCCGGCAGCTGCGCTGCCGTCCGGCGGCGTGCCGCCGGCTGCCGCCTCTGCTTCGGCGTAGGCTCCCGGCGGGACCGGTATTCCTCTCGAACGGTAGAATCCGTCGACTATTGCGCAGTTTGCCTCCTCGCGGGTGGCGTAAACCGGCGTTCCGTCCGGATGAACGGCAAATATCTCGTTGTGGCGCTGCGGCTTGCGGCAGCCGGGACAGTATACGAAGCCGTTCGGATACCAGGAGCGGAATCCGAGCTGTCTGTCGGTGTATTCGATCAGCGTCCCGCAGTAGGGGCAGCGAATGCGGTATTTGTAACCGCTCGTCCATAAAGCGCGTTTGTATGACATCGTATATTATCTCCTTGATTTGGTTTCAGTTAACGTCGCAGGAGAAGACGTGCACGTCATCCGCTCCCCAGGTTTCGAGGAAACGCACGGTAATGCGTCTGCCCTCGGTATCGAGAGGCAGGCGGAAGAGCGAGTTGTGCCAATTCTCGTATCCGGCGACTTTACGTCCGTCGACCTCTATTTCGAATCTCTTTACGAGCGTCCTTGCGACTTTCATCGGCACGAAATCCAGCCCTCTCATGGCGCGCTGGGCGAATACCCGCATCTTCTTGTTTTCCGACACCGACTTTCTCGAAAAATCGGGATCGAAAAGGATGCGCAGGGTGCCGAGCTTCTTTTTTTCTCCGAAATCGAATGAGATCTCTCCTCCGACCGGCAGCGAAACGTAATTCTGCTTCCAGTCGTGATCGGGTCTTTCCTCTCCGTTGAAGAGGATCTCGCGGTCTCCGTCAGACAGGTTAAGCTTCGCGCCGAGCGACAGCGCGGGGATCTCTCTCTTTTTTCCGGGGAGGAAGCAGCCCTGATCGAGAAGCTTTCCCTGAAGCTCGCGGATACGGTTGAGATATACTCCGTGCGGGGTCTGCCCCTCTTTTACGCATATCGACGCGGCGGTACCCATCGCCTGTCCGATGAGGGCGCAGGTCGCCATGACTCTCGTGGACGAAAGCGCGGCGTGGGTCACCGAGATGTTCCTTCCGGCGAAGAACATATTCTTCACCTCCCTGCCGTAAAGGACCCGGTAGGGGATCCCGTACGGAGACGGAGCCGGATAAAGGATGGACGGCGGGAAGGAATACTCGTAAGAGCGGAATCCCGCCGGATTGTGATCGTCCATCGGCCAGCCGCCGTACGCGATTATATCGTCGAATTTTCCTCCGGCCTCAACGTCGTTTTCGGTCATGACGTATTCGCCGATATATCTTCTTGATTCTCTCTTTCCCGGAAGGAATCCGACCCATTCAAGCTCCCAGTTGTCGGCGTTGTGATCGCCCCTGTTCTTGACGTGATCCCAGATACCGTAGGCGATGCGGAGAAGCTCGTCTCTCATCTCCTCGGTGTCGCGGATGCTGTCGCGGTCGCCTCCCATTTCGATCCACCAGAAGTTGGTCTCGCTGGTGCCGAGCTTGTGGGGACGGCTCATCGAAGTGGCGCCCTTTATCTGCTGGTCCGCGATGCTCAGGGACCCGTCGGCGACGGGAGTGCGGACGCAGGCGAAATTGAAATCCTCGTCCTTTTCATAAACGTAAGCCCACTCGGGCGGGATGAATTCCACCGGATGATCGGTCTGGCGCGCCTGAATGAGGCAGGACATGCCCATCGTTTTTCTGTCCGCCTCTTCGTGACCCATCGCCTCGCCGTATTCGCTCCGCGCTTCTCTTCCGACGCGCCAGCGCGCCCCAGAAAGAGTCGCGAGCACGGAATCTCCCGAGCAGTCGGCAAAATATTTTGCCCTGACGGTATGCCAGGCGTAGGTCGTCAGCTGCCATCCGGTGACGCTGACGATGCGCTCTCCGTCGGGCTCCTTCACCGTTTCGCAGTCGCAGCAGGAGCAGTTGAGGATGAGTTCGATATTCTTTTCCTTTTTCGCCTTCTCCCACATGACGCCGTCCCAGACGGAGTAGCAGAGTGTGGGATTGCGGTATATGTTTTCCTCCTCGAGCTCGGAAATGATGCCGGTCTCGCGGTTTTCGGGTCCTTTGGCTCCGCGGACCCACATCCTTATCTCGCTTGACGCGTTGCCTCCCAGCATCGGCCTGTCCTGCATAATAACGACGCGGATACCTTCTCGCGCCGCCGCGATGCCGGCGCAAAGTCCGGAGAGTCCTCCGCCGACGATACACAGGTCTGTATCGTGCACGCGCCTTTCCATCCTGTCTGTCCTTACCGTGTTTTCCATTTTCTCTTATTCCGCCTTTCCGGCGCAACCGAGGATCCCGATCCTGGTCGCGGTCGCTTCGGTGACGGCGCGCCTTGCAGGTGCGCCGAATTTTTTAGGATCGAAGGCGTCTTTGTCGTCCGAGAGGAATTCCCTGACGGCGGCGGTGTACGCCTGTCTGAGTTCGGTCGCGAAATTGACCTTGCAGATTCCGCGCGCGACGCAGTCTCTCACGACTTCGTCCGAAAGTCCGGACGCTCCGTGAAGCACGAGCGGCAGTCCGAGTCCGGCGGAGTCGAGTCTTTCTTTTATCTGCGAAAGCCGTCCGACGTCAAGCACCGGGGTTCCGCTGTAAATCCCGTGGGCCGTTCCTATCGCGACGGCGAGGGAGGAAACCCCCGTCCGCCTGACGAATTCGCACGCCTCGGCGGGATCGGTGTAGATATCACCGTCGACGACGAGAGAATCCTCCTTGCCGCCGACCCGTCCGAGCTCGGCTTCGACGGGTATACCCCTCTCCCTGCAGAACCCGACGACAGCCGAAGCAAGCGCGATATTGTCCCGCAGCGGCAGACGGCTGCCGTCGATCATGACCGAGGAATATCCTGCGAGAGCGGCCGCAAAGCAGAGTTTTTCCGAGTCGCCGTGATCGAGGTGGAGAGCCACCGGGACCGACGCCTCGTTTGCGACGGCTTCGGCTATCGCTCGGAAAAGACCGACAGACGCGTATTTTACCGTTGAGGGAGTGGTCTGCAGAATGACGGGCGCGCGGCATTTTTCGGCCGCCGCGACTATCGCCTGCGCCATCTCCATATTTTCAAAATTGAACGCTCCTATCGCGTACCCGCCTTCACGGGCGCGGAGGAGAAGATCACCGGTGTTCGCGTACACTTTTATCTCCTTACTGACCCCACTTTTCGGCGCCGTAGATCTTTGCTATGAATTTCGATATCTCGGTGTTGTCCACCTTGTCTTTTGCGAGGAATTCCGAAACCCCCGGGCCGACTCCGTAGACCGGCACGTCGACGTTTGTGTGAGTCGTCTTGGTAAACGCGTACTTTCCGTCGCTTCCGAGGGTGATGCCTCCGGTTTCGTGGTCCGCCGTGATCAGAAGAACGGTGTCGCGGTGCAGATACACAAAGGCGATCGCGTAGGCGGCGCATTCGTTGAGACGCTTCACGGCGTTGTAGACGACGTCGAATTTGTTGTCGTGAGCTCCCTTGTCGGTGTACGCCTCCTCGATCATCGTGAAGAAGGGACTTCCGTTGTCGCTGATAATTCCGAGAGACTCGCGAGTATCCGCAAAGAGCTCGTCCCCGACCTTTCCGCGGCAGTAATCGACTCCCCCGTCGGCGATGACCTGATCGATCTGCGCCTGGATCTCGTCGGTATCCTTCCTGCTCTTCTGATGGGCGAGGAAGACGGCTGGCGTCGCGCCGGTTATGGCGTCGGTGGTCAGTATAGACGATTTGGCGCCGGTTCCGAATGCAAGCTCACGCAGATTCTCGATGCTGCGCAGTCTTTTGTCCATCGCGATGTAGCCGTTGATCGTTTTGTGCCCGCAGGCAAGCGCCGTCCCGGCGGCGGCGCTGTCGGTATACGACGCGGAACCGTCGGTTACCGACTGGGAACAGGTTACAGCCCACGTCCAATCGAGCCCGTCGGGAATGAACGTGTCGATCATGCCGGCTTCAAGCGCGGCGAGGACGTGATTGCGTCCCATCCCGTCGCCGATAAGAAGGATTGCGCTCTGCGCCTTTTTCCAGGTGACCTTGGCGGGCTTCGCCTCCGACAGCGTGGCGATCTTCGCGTCGACCGACGAGCCTTTCCTGTCCGCGGCAAAGCTCTCGTTCATAAGCGCTCCGGCGGCGGCTCCCGGCATATAGCCCTTCCCGGTCATAACGACCTTGCCGTCGGCGATGGCGAGAAGATATTCGTCGTCCGCAAGCGTTTTCTTTGCGGCTTCGGCGGACGCCGCGCGGTTGGTCGCGCCGACAAGCAGCTCGTATTTTGTTTCGGGTTCGCTGTCGGGCACGAAAGCGATATCAAGGCCCGAATAGTTCTTTATCATATCGGCAAGGTTCATCGCCGAATAGTAAACCGGCTTGTCGTTCTGATCCGAGCCGGCGGGATAGACCACCCGGTATTCGGAAAGCGGCACTCCGGCAATCGACAGAGCGTCGTAATAATAGTCGTATCGGACGACGATATCAATATTTCCCGGAACTTTGACCGCCTTGTTTTTCGCGTCGACGAAATGCTCGATAAAATAATCGACCGCGCGTACGGTTGCCTCCTCCGAGCCCCCGGCGATGACGATTCTGCCGTTTTCGGTATAAATCGCAAAGTCCTTCTCGCGGATCTTTCCGACGGCACGGCGCGTTTCGTCACGGTCGGTGGCGCCGACAAGCACCTCTTTGTCCTGCGGAAGCAGCGGCTTCATCGTCTCGTGGAACCAGTCGTTGTCGATGGCGATGTTCGCCCCTGTCGCGTCGTTGACGGCGGTGCGGAGTTTGAGTGCCGCCTGAACCGTGGGCGCGTCGCTGCCGAGCTTTTCCGGCCGGACGATGCGGTATGACGTCTCGCTTCCGGAGGCGATTTCTATATCCTCGGGAGCGGGTTCGGCGGAGGTGATCTCCCCCGTGGTCGCGGATCCGCTTTCGTCTGCCGTGCCGGCGGTCGAACCGCAGGCGGCAGACTGAAGCAGCAGCACTATTACGCAAAGCATCAGTGAAATGATTTTTCTCGTCTTCATATCGTTCCTTTTTTATCCTCCGGCGGAAATGATGAGCTTAATCATAATTATTATAATATTATTTTCAAAAATAGTCAATAGAAAACGTTTTTTACCGCCGGTCCGCCCTCCGCTTCTTGACACGGAAATGATTTGGTGATATAATTTTTCATCAGAACGTCTTACGGGAGAAATTGAATTGATAATATCCACCGACAACAGCGCGATCCGGAACGAGGTCGGCGATCTTGCCGCCATGCGGCTGATAAAGGACGCCGGGTTCGACGGGATCGACTACTCATTTTACGGAATGCGCCCCGACAACGACATACTCGCCCTTCCCGACGGCGAAAGGGCGGAGCTTGCCGGACGGATACGCGATGAAGCCGACCGGATCGGAATCCGCTTCCCTCAGTGCCATGCCGAACTCAAATACGCGCTTGGCACGATCGGGACCGACGAGAGCGACCGCGCCTTCCTGCGCGTCGTGCGCAGCATAGAATACTCCTCGCGCATCGGATGCCCTCAGATCGTCATACACACCATGCGCTGCCCGCTCGACATGGACGACGAAACGGCGGACGCGCTGAATATCGAATTCATGAGGCGCTTTATTCCCTACGCGGAAAAATACGGCGTGCTCATCGGAGTTGAAAATCTTTTCAAGCACGACAAGCCGAACAAGGTCTTTTACGGCCGCCAGCACACGGCGGAACGCATGAACCGGTTTGTCGACGCCCTCGGGAGCGATCTGTTCCGCGTCTGTCTCGATATCGGACACGCGGCGATCTGCGGAAGCGACCCGGCCGAATTCATACTCGGCATGAGCCCCGACCGCCTGACGATGCTCCACGTCCAGGACACCGATCTGAAAGCCGACCGCCACTGGCTGCCGCTGCTCGGTTCGCACGACTGGGACGGGATCACCGGCGCTCTCGCCCGGATCGGATACGACGGTCCCTTCAATCTCGAGGTCCTTCACTTTTACGACAGATTCCCGAAGGAACTCTTCCCGTACGCCCTCAAGCTTGCCGCCGAAGTCTCCCGCAGACTTGCCGGCGAGATCGAAACAAAGAAAAACAAACTGCTTAAGGAATAAAAAACGATGAAAAGAACGCTAAGACTCGTTTTACTTCTGCTCTCAGTCCTTCTCACCGCCGCTTTGATACTCACCGGCTGTGAAAAGAACGGGGGCTCCTCCACTACCTCCGAAGCCACGACGCCTCAGCAGACTGAGCCTCAGACCGAACCCGCTCCCGAGGGGATCGTACTCGTTGAGAACGGTCAGCCAAAGGTAAGGGTCATCAGATCGGACTCACTTCCGGGAGACGACCCTCAGGTGCGTCAGGCGCTTACCGTCAGAGACGCGATAGGCGAATTCTGTGAAAGACTTCCTCCCGACATCAGCACTGACTGGTCCCGTGACGGAAAGTACGACGACGGCACACTCGAGATCCTCGTCGGCACCACCGCCTATCCTCAGACGAATGAAACTGCGGCCGGCATCGGTTACACCGGCTACGCCGTCAGGGTGATCGGAAACAAGATAGTTGTCTTCGGCTTCTCGTCCGAGGCACTTTCAGAAGCGGTCAGATCGTTTACCCGCGCCGTCCGCGCCGCCGGCGACAAGGAAAACAAATCTCTCGTTGTAAAGCCGGAGGATATCGAGAGTTCCGGCAACGTGGGAGGTCTTCTGTCGACCATCCCGACCTTCGACGGAGGCAAGGTACCGGTCTTCTACGATCCCGGAGACAAGTGCGCCGAGCTGATCATCGGAGGGACCAACCCCGAGGGATTTTCCGCTTACGTGACCAAGCTCGAAGCCGAAGGCTTTAAAAAGACGGCGTCCAACGACATCAAGGAAAACTCCTTCGCAACCCTGAACAACGGCAAAACGACGGTTAACGTCGGTTACTACGCTTACGAAACGAGCGTCCGGATAGTCGCCGAAAAATACTCCGCCGACGTCGAGGCGGCGCTCGGAGGAGGTCCCTACGAAAGAGTGACCACCGCGCAGATAACCATGATCGGTCTTGCGTACACCGACAAGGACGGAAGCGAGAAATCCAACGGCCTTTCGATCCTTATCCGGATGACCGACGGACGCTTCATCGTCGTCGACGGCGGCTTCAACCGCACCGCCGATTCGTCGGCCCTGATAAAGGCGATAAAGGACCAGTCGAAGGACTACTCCTCGAAGACCGGTATGAAAATCGCCGCGTGGATCATCACACACGCTCACGGCGACCACATGGGCATGATCGGCAAACAGTACTCGACGATAAAAAGCTCGGGCATTCAGGTCGAGAATTTCTTCATCAACTTCATGTCCGACACCGAGCGCGAACGCGCGATCAGTTATTATCTTTCCCAGAGTTCCAACCACTGGTCCAACGGAGAGGGCAGCATGTACTCCCAGATATACGACGCCGCCAAGGCGCTGGGAGCCACTCCCGTCGTCGTCCACGTCGGTCAGGTATTCAGATACTCCGATCTTGACATCGAGGTCCTCTATACGATAGAGAGCCATCCGAAAAAACTTGCGACGGCTCTCAATACCACTTCCCTGGTTATGAAAATGACCTTCACCGATCCCTCGACCGGTAAGACGACGACGTACATGAGCACCGGCGACGCGACTGGCGACGCCTTCGACGTCTGCGCGAAGATGTACGGTGACCATCTTAAGTGCGATCTGCTTCAGGTGGCGCACCACGGCGGTACCACCTGGGGCAATGACGCCGGAACGAGAAAGGCGTATCAGCTGATCGCGCCCGCGACGCTCGTGTGGCCCTGCGGCGCCGCCTACTGGCCGACCGCCGCCGCCCGCGCCTGGAACAGCGTACTGCTCGACAAATCGACCAACCCGAACTACGCCGAGGTCTACGTAGCCGGCTGGGAGGGATCGACGACGATCTTCCCGATGCCCTACACGATCGGCAGCGCGGTACAGAACCTCACGTCGAAAAGCTGACGGGAAAATATCTACCGGCAATTTCAGCCAGATAAGAATACGTCCGCGGCGTTCCCGCTATCACCGGAGAAGGTGAGAGCGGGGACGCTTTTTTTCCTCCTGTCGCCGAAATGATCCCCCCGGCCTCCTCGACAAGAAGTATCCCGGCGGCGATATCCCAGGGCTGAAGGATGCATTCAAAAAACACGTCGTATCTTCCGGCGGCAAGGCACGCCAGATCGAGGGCGGCGGATCCGGTGCGCCGGATATCCGCGCAGGAAAGGAAAAGCGCCTCCGCGGTATCGAAGGTCGCCCGGCAGAGCGTGTCCTTGTAATAGGGCGACGTGCCGAAAACGACGAGAGCCGATTCGAAGGGACGGTCGGAAACTCTTATCCTTCCGCCGTTCAGATAAGCCCCGTTCCCGCGGAAAGCGTGGAAAAGCTCGTCCCGGTAGGGATCGTACACGGCGCCGAAAACCGTCTTCCCGGCGGTCACGGCCGCGACCGATATGCAGGATATACCGCAGCCGTGCATGAAATTCGTCGTTCCGTCTATCGGGTCGATGACGAAAACCAGACGCTCGGAACGCGACAGATCGTCGTTTTCCCTTTCCTCGGCAAGAAAAAGGGCGTCCGGGAACTCCTCTCTCAGCTTCCCGATGAGGAAGGTCTGAACGGCGACGTCGTAATCGGTGACGAAATTTGCCGTCCCGGCTTTTGTGTGAGTGTGAGACGCGGATCCCGGATCGTGCGCCGAAAGCATTATCTTCCCCGCCTCTCTGACGAAAGGAACTATTCTGTCGTAATAATCAATTTCACTTTTTTTCATAATCGATACCCGATAAAAAATAACGGTTGAAATCCTCTTCCGGCTTTATCCCGCCGAAAGACAGCGCACACCTCGCGGCCCCGAGCAGCTGAGGGCCGGAGAGAAAGTCGATGCCGGCGGTTATCCGCATCCGGCAGACCGCCGACAGAAACGCTTTTCTGAAAACGTTTTCCGAAAACAGTCCCCCCGAGCAGACGCAGGAAAAACCTTCGCCGAGTATTCCCGCCGCGACCGAAAGATATTCGGCAACGCCGCACGCCGCCGATTCGGTTACGCCAAGTGCGGCGGCGTCTCCCTTTTCGGTCTCTCTGAAAACGAAAGGGGCAAAGCCGGCGATCAGAGGTTTACCGCCTGAAAGGATGCGGGTTACAGCCGCGGACGCGGACTCACCGAGATATTCCTCCGCGGCGCCGGAAAGAGAAGTCGCGGGGCCCCTGCCGTCTCCGTCGCGCAAAGCGGCTTCGAGGCCGGCGCGGCCGACGGCGTATCCGCCTCCGCACATTCCGTCAAGGAGCCATCCCCAGCCGCCTATGCGACGGGTGACTCCGTCCTTTCTCGCAAAGCAGACGCTGCCCGTTCCGCAGATCAGCGCGGCGCCGTCCTTCGACGGAAGGAAGGCAAACACGTTTTCGATATCGCTTGCCGCGCGTACCGATGCGCCCGGGAAAGCCCGGCTGATCCCGTCGCTGAGAAAGTCCTCGTGTCCGACGGCGCCCGATATCCCGCAGAACAAATAATCCGCCTTCCCGGCTCCGGCGCGCGAAAGAAGCTCTGACAATCTTTTCAGGGACTCTTCTTCGCCGATATCGTTCGGATTGAGAGCTCCTCCCGAGGAATATCCGTACACTCTTCCGGTCACGTCGAAAACCGCGCATTCCGAGCGGCTTCCTCCTCCGTCGACGGCGGCGAACGTCACCGGCGTCATTTCAGACAAGCTCCTCGAAGGATACCGTCCTGCGCTCGCAGTCGGTCTCTCCGAATCCGAGCCCGACGCAGTCGTACTCCGCCTCTCCGGTCTGGTTGTCGTAAGGATCGCATCTCATGAAATTTTTGCGCGGCTCGAAGAGCGACTGGAAATCGGTGCAGTTTATCTGTCTGCAGACGTCGAGATTGCAGAAATAATAGTTCCAACCGTCTTCGTCTCCGTTCCGGAGAGCGGCGCCGCCGAAGGAAGGATCGGCGTACATCCATCCCCAGGGAGCCACGTAAAATCTCGCCCAGTCGTGAGAACCGACGCCGTCCGGCGTGACGTAAAAACCCGATTCCCAGGCGGCGGGAACGCCCATGGCGCGGCAGAGGGTGATGAACAGGAGCGCCTGGACCCCGCAGTCGCCGCGGCGGTTCATAAGGGCGAATTCCGGTATGTTGTCAAGATACAGATAATGGCGCATATACGAGTAGACGACGTTTTTCGTGACGAAATCGTAGGCGCGGCGGGCGAGTATCAGCGGATTCTTTTCGCGTCCGGCAAGCTCCGCCGCCGTCATCATGATAAGCGGAGTGAATCTGATGTGCGGGAATTTCTCGCGCAGGAATTCCTCCGCTCCGCCCTGCTTCGCCGCGGCGGGATCGGGATCGAAATACGGAACTCTCAGTATGTAGGAATAATCGATCCCGAATTCGTCTCCGGCGGTATAGTCGGTCTCGATGAAGGCCGTCCGGTGCGCCGAATCCGAAACGTAAAAATCGTGCGTGGCGTCGAGCAGACGTATCTGAGTCTGTTCCTTCGTTTCGGCCGGGTACGGCAGATGGACCCTGATCTTCCTGCCGTTGCGCTGCGCGTCCTCGTCGACGGTCAGACGGAAGGACACTTCGATTTTTGCCGCACGGTACCCTTTTTCGCGCATAAGGCGTATTCCGCGCCGCCTGTTTTCCGCTTCGGCAGGATCCTCGCTGCTGCCGAAAAGCAGCTTCCCGCAAGTCTTTTTTATATTCGCGGCAGCCGAATTCTGGAAATAAGCGACGCCGTTTTTTCTGATATAGTCGGCAAATCCGCGGTCGACGATTTCCGAAAGAAGCTTCCGCGTCAGCGAAGGGCAGTCCCTGCGCAGCCGGGCCAGCAGTCCGTCAAAGTCGGTGCGGTAGTCGTTCCGCATACCTCCGGCTATGACCTCCTCTATATCGAGGCGGCGCAGAAGGGCGCCGGGAAGGTTTTTCTTTTCGCGGTAACGTTTTATCGCGGCCAGCTCTCCGTCGAAATCTCCCGAGTATTTGAAAAAGGCAATTTCGTCCGGGAGTGCCACGGCAAGAAATCCTATGTCTCTTTCGTCGAAGCGGGGCATTCCTCTGTCTGTGTCAACCATTTTCTTCTTCCTTTCGGTCTTCCTTCGCCGATTCTCCGGCGGTCTTAATCAGCCGGCGTTCAAGGGCGCGGCATTCGGGTTTTATAATGAAATACGCGAGCATTAATAGGGATGCGACGGCAAAAAACGACGCCGGCAGCGCCGGGCGCGGATTGTCGGCGGCAAAGAACGAATAGACCGCGTATCCGGCAAGCAGCAGGGAGAACAGCGATAAAGCGATAAAGCTCGTCACAAAAGCGGGAGACCGCGAAACGGTGTAGGCGATCCGAAGCGCGCCGTCCCCGGTTCTTCCCACGATCCTTCCGGTGAGCTGCGCGTCCTTTGACGACGCTCCGCTGTTTCTTCCGGCTCCGCGGACAATATAAAAACGCCCGGATTCGTCGATCCCTCCGGAAAAATCCGACGCGAGGCCATCGGTATCCGCCTTCCCCGTGTTGACCGTCGCTTCGAAAGCCGACTGAAATCCCTCCCGGGTGCAGTCCGCGACGTTTATGACCTTTGTGTTTCTTTCCATTCCGGTTCGCCTCCGGCAGTGTCCCGTCCGATTTGTTGATTTGCTTTATTATACTATATTTTTATAGATAAATCAACTGTTTTCGGCGGCGCTTTCTTGATTCCGCGGGCGAAATGTGGTATAATTTGCATACATATCTGAAAGGAAGCGTAACGGGAATTGAATCTGAACGAACTGCCCGTCGGCAGTTCCGCCGTCATTACGGCGGTGGGCGGCGACGGAGCGCTGAGACAGCATTTTATCGATATGGGAGTCATTCCGGGAGTCCGGGTGACCGTGGTCAAGCTCGCCCCGATGGGAGATCCGATGGAGCTCCTCATCAGAGGATACGAGCTGACTCTCCGTCTTGACGACGCGGCGAAGATCGCCGTCGAACCTTCCGACCGTCCGGACGGTGAAGAAAATGAGGTCGCCGACGCCGAGGAGCCGCATCCCGGTCTCGGAGAAGGCGGAAAGTTCCACGACAGAGACGACGAAAATCCCCTGCCCGACGGCACGGTGCTGAGATTCGCTCTCGTCGGCAACCAGAACTGCGGAAAAACGACTCTTTTCAATCAGCTCACCGGATCGAATCAGCACGTGGGCAATTTTCCCGGGGTGACCGTAGACCGCAAGGACGGAGTTATAACGGGACATCCCGACACTCTCGTCACCGACCTGCCCGGCATCTATTCGATGTCGCCCTATTCGAGCGAGGAGATCGTTTCGCGAAATTTCGTGATCAACGAAAAGCCGCACGCAATCATTAACATAGTCGACGCGACCAACGTCGAGCGGAACATGTATCTGACGATGCAGCTGCTCGAAATGGATATACCCATGGTCGTCGCCCTGAATATGATGGACGAGCTGACCGCGGGAGGCGGAAGCGTCGACATAAACGCGATGGAAAGGCTTCTCGGAGTTCCGGTCGTCGCCATATCCGCCGCGAAAAACTACGGAGTGCGTGAGCTGGTGGATCACGCCATACACGTGGCAAAATATCAGGAAAAACCGCTGCGGCAGGATTTCTGCGACGACGCGTCCCCCTCTGTTTCGGTCCACAACCATCTTCACAGCATAGCGCACCTGATAGAAGATCACGCCCGCGACGCCGGTCTTCCCGTCAGATTTGCCGCCTCCAAGCTGATCGAGGGCGATCCGCTGGTTACCGACGCGCTGCGTCTCGACGAAAACGAGCGCGACGCCGTCGAACACATCATAGTTCAGATGGAGCGCGAACGCGGCCTCGACCGCAACGCCGCCATCGCGGACATGCGTTTCGCCTTTATTACGAAAGTCTGCCGCAGGACCGTCACGCGCCCGCGCGTCAGCCGCGAAAGAAAGAGAAGCGAAAAAATCGACCGCATCCTTACCGGAAAATACACCGCCATACCGGCGTTCATCCTGATAATGGGACTGACCTTCGTTCTTTCCTTCAACGTCATCGGCGCATTTTTCCAGAGACTTCTCGAATCGGGGATCGACTCGCTGACCGCCGTCGTCGACAGAGGGCTGACCTCAGCCGGCGTAAACGACACCATTCACAGTCTGATAACCGACGGTCTGCTCACCGGCGTCGGAAGCGTTCTTTCCTTCCTGCCGATCATAGTGACGATGTTCTTCTTCCTCTCGATGCTCGAGGACAGCGGATATATCGCGAGAGTCGCTTTCGTGATGGACAAGCTGCTGCGGCGTCTGGGTCTTTCGGGCAGAAGCATCGTGCCGATGCTTATCGGCTTCGGATGCACCGTTCCCGCCGTCATGGCGACGAGGACTCTGCCGAGCGAACGCGACCGCAAGATGACCGTACTTCTCACGCCTTTTATGAGCTGTTCGGCGAAAATTCCTGTTTACGCCTTTTTCGTCAACGCCTTCTTCCCGAAATACGGAGGTCTCGTCATGACCGGACTGTACGTTCTCGGGATCGGGACCGGCGTTCTCGCCGCCCTGCTTTATAAGAAAACGCTCTTCCGCGGGCAGGCGGTGCCCTTCGTGATGGAACTCCCGAACTACCGCCTTCCAGGTCCGAAAAACGTGGCTCTTCTGCTCTGGGACAAGGCGAAGGATTTCCTTCAGCGCGCCTTTTCGATCATACTCATCGCCACCGTGGCGCTCTGGTTCCTGCAGCGGTTCGATATCCGCTTCAACGTGGTATCCGACTCGAAGGACAGCATGCTTGCCGCGGTAGGCGGGCTGCTTGTCCCGCTGATGAAGCCGACAGGTCTCGGTGACTGGCGTATATGCACCTCCCTCATTACGGGATTCGTCGCCAAGGAAAGCGTTGTGGCTTCAATGGAAATGCTCTTCCGGGGCGGAGTAGAGACGGCGCTGTCTCCGCTGACCGCCGCCTGCCTGCTCGTCTTTTCGCTCCTTTACACCCCCTGCGTGGCCGCCGTCGCCTCGATCCGCCGTGAAATGGGACGGCTCTGGGCTGCGGGCGTCGCCGTCTGGCAGTGCCTGCTCGCCTGGCTTTTCGCACTGGCGGTGAATCTGATCGGAGGTCTTTTCTGACGTGGGCGCCGTCGACTGGATAATACTCGGATGCGTCGCGCTGATACTGGCCGCGGCGGTCTTCACCCTGGTAAAACGAAAAAAAGGCCGCGGCGGTTGCTGCGGCGACTGCGAAAAATGCAGGATGAGGAATAAAAAATGAGATACGGAAGCATGTCGATACTATTCCGCGAGCAGAACGGTACAGACGCACATATCGGGTACACAGAATCGCTGACAAGGATGAAGAAAGCCGGTTTCGATACCGCCGATCTCAACCTCTGCCAGATCTGCGCGCATAAAACGACTCTCCACGGCGACGACTGGCGCGCCGAAGCCGAAAAGATCGCAGACGCCGCCGTCTCTCTCGGTATCGCTCTGCCCCAGTGTCACCTCCCCTTCAAATCCGCAAAGGTGAAATGGAAGACCCCGGAGGACTACGCCTACTATATCGAAATGTTCTACCGGGCGATAGACGTCGCGTCGGTTATCGGTATACCCCGGGCGGTGATCCACCCCGAACGCGATCGCGACGGAACGAGATCCGAGGAGGAAATGCTCTCCGCCAACCGCCGCGAGTTCGACCGGCTTATAGAATACGCGCTCGGGCGCGGTCTCTGCATCGCTTTTGAAAATATGCGCACCGGGTACTGCTCGGACGCCGGCCAGCTTGTGCGTCTGATCGACTCATACGCCGACCCGCGCGTCGGGGCCTGCTGGGACACGGGCCACGCCCACACCGCTCTTGCCGGCGCCTCTCAGAGGGAATCTCTCCTTCTGATCGGGAAAAGACTGTTCTGCACGCATATCGACGACAATTTTGCCGACAAAGATCTGCATCTTCTTCCGTGGGAAGGGACCGTCGACTGGCAGGACGTTGCGTCCTCCCTTGCCTGCATCGGATACGAAGGAGCTCTCATTCTGGAGCCGTCGGTCAACTGCCGCTCGCCCGACGGGCTGAAGGATGAAAACGCCCGCCACGCCCGTGAAGTGATAAAGAGGCTGGCGGAAATTATCAGTTGACGGCGGACAGTGAATGCGGTCCGGATAACAACGAACAGAATACTAATATGAACGGAACCGGTGAACCGCTTGAAATACTTCGGGCAGTTCACCGGTCTTCTTGTCTGAAACAATTCTTCGGCAGGAATCATCTCTTCAATTATGTTTTTACTCATAATTTAGGGATCCGGATCAAACCAAATAACTTCCGGCTTATTAATATTGACATGAAGGAAATTCCCGTCGAGAGTAATTGCTTCATCACTTCCTGCCGCACGAAACAGCTCCGCGCAGTCGTTATACCCGTAATCCGCATAAGCAAAGTTCACAAGAAGAGATCCGGGCGGTATACGGTCGAACTCAGTCCGGTATCCCCGGGTTGCGCCGGGGGCAACGTAACGGTCGGCGAGGCATTCGGTTACCGCAGCGAGAAAATACAGATAAATCCCGTTGCTTTGATTACTGATTCTTTCGGGGCAGACCCTTATGTATTGATTATCATTATCAGATAAATGTCCGCCCCCGCATTCAACGTCAAATCTGATCCAGCAATAATCAAGTACGGCGCGGCTTGCTCCGGTCGCAACCGGGGTCTGAGACCGCCAGAGCCGTGACGCCAATTCGTATACGATGTTTACCGATACTTTTTTCTCGAATCCGGTACGATATTTTCCCAATAAACAGAAATTGAGGGCACTACCCGTTTGCCCGCGACCCGGTCTTTCGACGCGTACGCGTTACGCCGCCGTCAGGACTCTCCCGCAAGGAGACTGTCGAAGACGTTTTCGGAATGGCTTTGTTTGGCAACGTAAACAAAGCATTGTTCGCGAATGCTTTCAATTTCTTTTCGATAATTGTATATCAGCGGTTCCGCCATTGAAAATAAATATATTCCCTCGTCTGTTTCGATCTCAT
>CACZSP010000252.1 GCA_902783905.1 uncultured Ruminococcus sp. | reverse complement strand
GTATTCCTTCGGGGACGTGATCGCTATCGAATCCCTTTATCTGCGGCTTATCGTACGCCGGATTGACGATATCGGATCGCAAAGCGAAATGCTGTCGTTTTTGCAGACGTACCGGGCTTACCGACTGGCAATGGGATCGGAATACATCCGTGCCGCACAAACAAGCACCCTGACATCCGGAACCCTCGAGCTGCTTGTTCATCCCGATCTTGATTACGCGGCCGCGGACGGGGCGGTGGCGGCCGCCGCCGTAAGATGGAAAACAATCAACTTTCCCGGGACGTACCCCGACGGAGAATCGATCCTGGCAGCCGCCGTTTCGGGATATCCGTCGACCGGCACCGATTATCAGAAAACCCGCGACCTTCTCAACCGGGAACCCTACGTGATCACCGATTTCGTTTACACGGCAGCCGTGAACGAATCGGGCGTCGTCACGTTTACGCTTTACGGAACCGATCCGGAAAGCGGTAAAAAAACAACGTCTTCCGTAACACGCAAATACTATCCCGCGAACCGGGAGATTAAAAACTACTGAAATCAGTCCTGAGGGGAAGCCGGTGAGAGTCCGGCACGAGCCCGTCGCCGTGATGCGCAAGCCGCGAAACGTCGCGAAAGCGGGAACGCCTTACCGGATCGCCGCAATCCGGGAAAAACGTCATTGGGAAACCGAGAAGGCGGGCGTTCTCTGCGCAAAGTCGAAATACCCGGGGGACAAAATGCTCTTGTCTTTCCGCTCTCCGGGCGGAAAGGAGTGACTGCGGGCGCCGGTCGGGAAAGAGTAAATAATAAAAAGGACATCAGGAAAAAGATGAAAAGAAACAGAATGAAAAAAGCGCTGTTTCTGGTCCTGTGTCTGACGGTCGCTGCGGCAGCGGTCATCGGACTTGCAGGATGCGGAAACAAACAGCAGGAAACGCAGTCGACTTCGGACGGATCCGCCGGGACGACCGCCGGGACCCCGGACTCTGCGACCGCGGAAATTCCGGACGGTACGACGGCCGAGGCGACGGGCGAGAGTTCCGGAGATGAAGCGACTTCGGTCGGAGAAGGCGCAAAGACCTTCGAATTCCGCGTTACCGGCCTCGACGGAAAAGAGACCGTATTCTCGGTCAAGACCGACGAGAGCACCGTCGGTGCCGCTCTTGTCAAAGCCGGACTTATCGCCGGCGAGGACAGCCAGTACGGCCTGTACGTAAAGACCGTCAACGGGACGACCCTTGATTACAACAAGGACGGAAAGTACTGGGCGTTCTATATCAACGGCGCTTACGCTTCGACCGGCGTTGATTCGACGCAGATCAAGGATGGCGAGGTCTACTCCTTCAGGGCGGAATAAGCTTACCGTTTTCGAAATAACGCTTTTCGGGATCCTCGGCGCGATGATGTACGCCTCGAAGATCCTTATGGAAGCGTTCCCGAACGTTCACCTCCTCGGCGTTTTCATCGTCGCCGAAACGCTGGTCTTCCGCCGCAAGGCGCTCTACCCTCTTTACTGCTTCGTTCTCATTACCGGAGCGGCGAACGCGTTCAGCGTCTGGTGGATCCCTTATCTGTACATCTGGGCTTTTCTCTGGGGAGCGGTAATGCTCCTCCCGAAAAGGATGCCGCTCTGGCTTCAGGCGCCGGTTTACGCAGTCGTCTGCTCGCTTCACGGATTCCTTTACGGCACGCTCTACGCCCCGTTCCAGGCGATCGCCTTCGGACTCGATCTCAAGGGGACGGTCGCCTGGATCGTCGCGGGGCTGCCGTGGGACGCAGTCCACGGCGTGAGCAATCTTATCGCGGGACTGATACTTATCGTCCCGCTGAAAAAGGTGCTCGAGAAAATATACGGTTCATTCGCGAAGTACAGATAA
Organism: uncultured Ruminococcus sp.; assembly: GCA_902783905.1. Classification (GTDB taxonomy): domain Bacteria; phylum Bacillota; class Clostridia; order Oscillospirales; family CAG-272; genus CAG-390. The sequence goes on along the minus strand of CACZSP010000252.1, from coordinate 982 downwards.
AAAAGGAACCTGAACCGATAAAACGGGGATGTAAAAAACTCGTGGACCGAGTTTTTTACATCCCCGTCGACTTTTTCTCGGCGCGAGACAGCGCCGTTTTTGCTCATTTATGCCGGATTTTCTTATGTTTTCCGGCAAAAACCGAAAAAGATCGCGCGATATTGTTTTTACGGGCGGATCTGCAGGGCGATACGAGGTCGTTCGGAACACTCCGTCAGCCGGCGGTACCGATCGATTTCGCGATTTTCCAGTTCATCGGATCGGCCGACGGCACCTGAGTCATATAACGGTTTTCCGCATCCGGCCGGTCAGACGAATAATCCAGCACGATCAGGAATTCGGCTCCTTCGGTCGAATAGACTCTGAAAGCCTCGTCGGCGTCCTTTATGCACTTGGCAACTTTACCATCGGCATCCGAAAAGGCGCCTTCGGCTTTCGCGGCAACCGACGAGTAAGGCGTTGTGGTGTATATTTCGGTTCCGGTGAGATCGAAATTGGTCAGTTCGGCAAAATATTTCGTCTGTCCGTCCGCGTCCGTGACTACGCGCTCGGAAAAAGCCGTCACCCGGATGTTTCCCTTTCTGAGCTTATACGCCACAATGTAAAAGTTCACCCGGTCTCCGCCGAGATCGACCGATCCCGACCCTGTGGAGGTAACGATTTTCAGAGCGGCGGGGATACCTCCCTCTCCCGAAACGACCTCAACTTTGTATCTTTCGTCTCCGAAGAGAAAACCGGAGGGGTATTTTTCCGCCGGCACGGCCTCGGTACCAGTATCCGAGGATCCGGATTCGGTCTCCGAAGGCAGCGCAACGGTCGTCCCGGTCGCGGCGTCGGAGGTCAACGGCGCGTCAGTGGCGGCTTCGGACCCGGTTTCCGGTTCGTGTACGTCCGGCGGATCCGTTTGAAGTTCCTCCGTATTCGCGTTCTCTTCTTTTAAACTCCCGGTCAGGCCGGCGGCGGCGCTTCCATGCTCCGGGAG
>CACZSP010000251.1 GCA_902783905.1 uncultured Ruminococcus sp. | reverse complement strand
GAAATCGACGTACGCTTCGTCGATCACGACTACCCTGTCGGGGTTTGACGAAACGATCTTTTCGATATCCGCAGGGCCGAGGGCGATTCCGGTCGGGGCGTTCGGGTTGGCGATAAACACCGTGCCCTCGTTTTTCATATAATCCCGGATATCGATTCGCAGATCTTCGTCCAGCGGATATTCGATATAAGGCACGCGGTTGAATTCCGCGAAAACCGGATAAAAACCGTAGGTTATATCCGGAAAGACCGCCGGCGTCGCTTCGTCGCAGAAGGCGGCAAAGGCGAAATTCAGGACCTCGTCCGATCCGTTCGAGCAGATCACGTTGTCCTTTCCGACACGGTACGTCCGCGCCAGCGCTTCGCAAAGCCCATACGCCTCGGGATCCGAGTAAAGCTCGAAACCCCGCGCAGCCTCAGCGGCCGCCGCCACCGCCTTCGGAGACGGCGGAAAAGGAGACTCGTTGGTATTGAGTTTTACGTAACTCCGGTCCTTCGGCTGCTCGCCCGGAACGTAAGGCGTCAGGCGGCTGAATTTTGATGAAAAATAACGGCTCATTATCTTTTCTTTCTCGTAAGCGCGCTTTGTGCGTGGCCGGTCAGCCCTTCGCAGCGGGCAAATGCGGCAACGTCGTCGGCTGCGGCGCTTGCGGCGTCTTCCGGATAATAAATGAACTGGGTCTTCTTTACGAAATCGTCGACCGACAGAGGACTTGCAAAGCGGGCGCTGCCGCCGGTCGGAAGAGTGTGATTCGGTCCGGCCATATAGTCGCCGAGCGCCTCGGGACAGTTCCTTCCGAGGAAGACCGAACCGGCGTGCTTTACGCGACCGAGCCAGGAAAACGGATCGTCAAGACAGAGCTCCAGATGCTCGGGGGCTATGCGGTCGGATATCGCAACGGCGGAAGGGATGTCCTTTGCGACGATTATCTTTCCGTTATCGTCTATCGACGCGCGGGCGATCTCTTTTCTTTCAAGTTTTTCGATCTGCCGCTCAATCTCGTCACGTACCGCCAGAGCGAGCTCCCTCGAATCGGTGACGAGGACGGCGGAGGCGTTCCGGTCGTGTTCCGCCTGGGAGAGAAGATCGGCGGCCACGCAGACGGGATCGCTGTTTTTGTCGGCTATAACAAGTATTTCGCTGGGTCCGGCTATCATATCGATGGAGACCTGACCGTACACCTGCCTTTTGGCTTCGGCGACGAAGGCGTTGCCCGGTCCGACTATCTTGTCGACGCGCGGTACGCTTTCGGTCCCGTAAGCGAGGGCGGCTATCGCCTGCGCTCCGCCGACTTTGAAGATCCGGTCGACCCCGGCGACCGAAGCCGCGGCAAGGATGAACCGGTTGACGCCGCCGTTCTTTGACGGAGGAGTGACCATAACGGTCTCGCCGACGCCGGCGATCTTAGCGGGTATGGCGTCCATAAGCACGGTCGAAGGGTAAGCCGCCGTGCCGCCGGGAACGTAAAGCCCCGCCCTGTCGACCGGAGTTATCTTCTGTCCGAGCACTATGCCCGCTTCGTCGCGTATCTCGAATCCGGTGCGCAGCTGCTTTTCGTGGAAGCGGCGGATATTGGCGGCGGCGCGCTCGAGGATCCGGAGAAAGTCCGATCCCACCGACTCGCGCGCGTTTTCGATCTCATCCGGCGTCACTTCAAAGCGTTCCAAAGAGACGCCGTCGAACTTTTCGGAATAGTATTTCAGGGCGGCGTCGCCCTCTCTGCGCACTTTTTCGATAATTTCGGAAACCGCGCCCGAAACGTCCCGCACCGGCTCGCGTCTTGAAAAGATCTCGCTTTCCGGTACTTTTTCGGCGTCGAATATCCTGATCATTTATCCTCACCTCGCAAACATTCCCCGATCCGCGACGAAAGCCGGGCGACCGCGTCGTTTTTGAACCTGAAGGACGCTTTGTTCGCGATCAGCCGGGCGCTGATCGGCGCTATTTCTTCCTTTACCTCGAGATCGTTTTCCCGGAGTGTCGTTCCGGTCTCGACTATATCGACGATGACGTCGGAAAGCCCGAGGATGGGAGCAAGTTCGATTGATCCGTTGAGCCGGATTATGTCGATGTCGCGTCCCTTGCCCGCGTAGTATCTTTTCGCTATATTGACGAACTTGGTCGCCACCAGAAGCCGGCGGAACGGGTCGTCCTTCCGGTCCTTCGGACCCGCTACCGCCATCCGGCAGCGCCCGATGCCCAGATCGAGAAGCTCGTAAACGTCGGGGGTGTATTCGTCGATTATGTCCTTGCCGGCGACTCCCACGTCAGCCGCTCCGCGCTCGACGTAGATCGCCACGTCGGACGGCTTTACCCAGAAATACCGGCAGCCCGCCTCCGGGTTTTCAAATATCAGTTTACGCGAGTTTTCTTTTATCGAAGGGCAGGGATACCCGGCCTTTTCGAATATCGAATAGGCGGCGTCTCCCAGTCTGCCCTTCGGGAGCGCCACGTTGAGAATTCCGTCAGTCATTTTTTTCCTCCTCTCCGAAGCGCACCGTGCGGCAAAAGCCGCGGTTCGCGGGGACGGAAGCGGAAATTAAAACGTCTCCGCGGGCCGACAGCTCCTCCGCCTTTGCGAGAACGGCGGCAGCGTCGTCGTCCCTGCCGTAAAGAAGAAGCGTCGTTCCGCCGCCGGTATCTCCGGAGCCGGGAAGGACTCTTTCCAGTCCGTCCAGATAGACGGCGAATCCAACCGCTTTTCCGCTCCTTCCCATCTTTTTCATCAGGGCGTCGTACTGTCCGCCCGAAAGAACGCGGTCGGCGACTCCCTCGGCAAAGCCGCGGAAAACGATCCCGTTGTAATATCCCGACGAATCCGAAACCGAAGGGTCGAATCCGGCGCTCACGCCCGGGACGAGCGACGAAAGAACGTCAAGCGCCTCCCCGAGTTCGCGCAGGCCTTCCTCCGCCGCGGAATTTCCGGCGACCAGCCGGGACAGATCCCAAAACGGGACGGAGGGAGACGTAAGCGCAAACAGGAGTTCCTTTTCTCTTCCTGTCAGACCGCCCGCGGCAGCAAGCTTTTCGGCAAGAGACCGGTTTTTCGTCCGGATCGCCAGCCGGACTTCTCCGAGAAAACCGTCGGTGCCGGCGCCGTCCGTCGCTTTCGCTATCATCGAGGACACGGCGTTTACGAATCCGGTGTGGGATATCTCGAGAGCGCACCGGACACCCGTCGCGGCAAGACTTTCGGCGGCAAGAAGCAGCACCTCGCAGACGCAGAGGCGGTCGACGCCGCCCATGCATTCAAGACCGATCTGCTTTATCTCCCTGAATTCCCCGCTCTGTCTTGACACGCGGTAGACGTTCTCGCTGTAAAACAGCTTGTCGACCGTCGCTGCGTCCGCCGGATCCTTCGTGTTTTTCACGATGGAAAGAGTCACGTCGGGCTTGAGCGCCATGAGACGCCCGTCGGTGTCGGTAAAGGTCAGCACCCCGTCGGAAACGAGAAAATCCTTGTGGCGGCTGTAAAGATCGTATTCCTCGAATTTGCTCATGCGGTACTGGATAAAACCGTGAGACGTATAGATCCCGCGCAGTTCGCAGGAGAGAAGTTCGAGAGGATCAAGAATTGTCAGCGGATCCCTCATTTTCCTCATCCTTTGCGCGGTCGATGGCGGCGCGGTATCCTCCCGCGCCGTAGTTGAGACAGCGGCTGATCCTGCTTATCGTGGCGGCGCTCAGTCCTATCTTTTCGGATATTTTCACGTAATTGATCCCTTCGTCGAGCATCTTGGCTCCCTCGAAACGCAGCGACATATCCCTGATCTCCTTTATTGTGCAGAGATCGTCGAAAAAGGCGTAGCATTCTTCTCTGGTTTTCAGCCGCAGTACGGCGTCGTACAGACTGTCTACCGCGTCGGATGCGTATGGATACATTTGCTTTGACCTCCGGTCGGAAATGGTACTATAATACTTTATCACTTTTCCACGCTAAAGTCAATAGTTTTTTGAAAAAAAGAATAAAAAGCGCGGAGCGTCCTTTTTTCAACGTGGACGCTCCGCCAGCCAGCGGCGTAAAACAAATAATCTCCCGCTTTTATCCCGCCTGTTTTCCCGTATACCACAGGTAAAATCTGACGGACCAGGAACGGCAGTTTCCTTCAATCCAGTACTTTCTGAATTCTTCGGGATACTCCGGAAGGATGGTGCGATCCACTTCTCTTCCCGTTCCGTATTTCGCGATAGAACATAACAGCATCAGCATCGCCTTTTTCTGATTTTCCGGGTCGGTATCTATAATTTTAAACGTATATCCAATCAGATAAGGTATCATTTCCTCGCCGAGCGCTTCGACCTTCGCGAGGGCATCCGGGTTTTCTTCAACGTCCGGCCATTTTGATTCAAACGGGTCCTGAACGACGGTTATCGAATCGGCGGTGCGCTGCACAAGATCGATCTTATCCTGATCGGTAAGTCCGTTTATGAACTTCATAAACGCCTCGTAAGTGTCGTACGGCTCCTCCGGTTCCGTCCGCCCGGGCTCGATCGCCGGATCGGTCTTTTCATCTTCGGAACCGTTTCCCGGAAGAGTCGCACCGGCTTCGCCGGCTGCCGCCTTCGGATCTCTGTCCGATGTTCCCGCCGTATCGGCGCACCCGAAAAAAACGGAACAGAAGAACAGGAGAGCGAGAAGTATGCAGAACGGCGATAGCTTCGCTTTTACGTTTTTCATTTTTCAATTCTCCTTTCGGGAATATTGTATTCTTAACCAGTGTATTAATTATACCTTTTTTTCGAAAAATCAAAACATTACTTGATAAAAATGAAAAAAACCGCAACGACCATTCTGAACATGTGCTTCCTTAACCTGAATACCGGTCAGCCGCACTCCTGAAATAAGGCTATTCCGGTAAAAACCCGGCAAGGATCATTTCCACTTTTCGATGTAGGTGTCGATCAGTTTCTGAATTCCCGCCATATCCTCCGGCGAGTCGAAAACCTCGGCAAAGTTCGAGTCCCCCGACGTGTAATATTTGTTAAGATACGCCGAATACGAGACCGAGCCGCTGCCGTATTTTATTGTTTTCCTCATATCGTAACTCTGTCCGACTGCGCTGACTCCGGTGACCGCCGAGTAAGCCATCTGCGCCTGGATATAACCGGCTAAGGGATTCGGGTGATG
>CACZSP010000250.1 GCA_902783905.1 uncultured Ruminococcus sp. | reverse complement strand
TCGACGAACTCGGTTTTGGAAATCGACAGCGCCGCTTCATCGGCAAAGGAAAGGACAGACGAGAAGGAAAGAACGAAGGAAATCAGGATGATTAACGTCAGAACCGGTTTCATTTTCAGCTCCCTGTCAAGACAATACCGGGCCGTTGACGGCGCGTTTTCACTTTTATCCGAAATACTTCCGTGCCGAGCGGAAGAGACCGATATCGTAGTTTCCGGGGACGTTGCGGTACAGGCCTTCGCACCAGCGCTCGCTGTGGCCCATCTTCCCGAAAACGCGGCCGTCGGGGGAGGTGATTCCCTCGATCGCGCAGGCGGATCCGTTGGGATTGAAGCGTATTCCGGCGGCGGCATGCCCGTCTTCGTCTGCGTACTGGGTCGCGATCTGTCCGTTCCTTTCAAGCTCGCGGACGACCGCCTCCGAGGCGTAGAATCTTCCCTCTCCGTGCGATACCGGCACGGTGTAGATATCGCCGACCTTCGTTTCCGCCAGCCAGGGAGACAGATCCGACGCGACGCGCGTGCGGACGATTCGCGACTGGTGGCGCGCTATGCGGTTGAAGGTGAGCGTCGGAGCGCCGGGCTCGGGATCGACGATCTTTCCGTATGGGACGAGCCCCAGCTTGACGAGCGCCTGGAAACCGTTGCAGATACCGAGGATCAGCCCGGCCCTGCGGTCGAGCAGGTCCTCGACGCCCCGCCGCAGCGACTCTCCCCGGAAGAAAGCGGTTATGAATTTTCCGCTGCCCTCAGGTTCGTCGCCTCCCGAAAAACCTCCGGGTATGAAGAGGATCTGGGACGCGGCAAGCTCGCGGGAGATCTCGTCCACGCTTTCCTTTATCAATGCGGCGTCACGGTTGCGCACGACCCGGATGACCGGATCGAGTCCGGCCGCCTCGGCGGCTCTCGACGAGTCGAATTCGCAGTTCGTACCCGGGAATACCGGTATGAGAACGCGAGGTTTCGTAAGCATAACGCCGGGGGCGTGAAGCTTTTTGCCCGAAGTGAAGGACACGTCGCGCACGTCCTGCGCAGGCGGCACGTCGTTGCAGCGGTAAACCTCTTCCAGCCGGTCCTCGTACGTGCCGAGCAGCGTCGACGCCTGAAGCTTTTCCTTTCCGTACGAAAAGACGGGGGCGCCGGTCGTCTTTCCGATAAATTCGCCGTCCGCGATCTCGCCGCCGGATTCGATGATGAATGATCCGTAAAGCGGCGCGAAAAGCCGCCCGAGCGGCGTTTTTTCATCGAATTCAAATCCGAATCCGTTGCCGAAGGAGCATTTCATCACGCCCTCCGCGACGCCTCCGGCGCCGACGGCCCAGGCGGACGTCGCCGTGCCGTCGGAAAGAAGCGAGCGGACGCGGCTTATCAGGGATTTAAGAGAGCCCGGCTCGGGAGTGCCGTTTTCACGGTATTCGGGCGTGAGCAGATATACGCGGCTTCCGGCCTTTTTGAATTCGGGCGAGACGGCGTTCCCGGCCTTGCCCGTAGTGACCGCAAAGGAGACCAGCGTGGGCGGAACGTGCAGTTTTTCGAATGACCCGCTCATCGAGTCCTTTCCTCCGATGGCGGCGACGCCGAGCTCCTTCTGCGCCTCGAAGGCGCCGAGCAGGGCGGCGAGCGGCTTGCCCCAGCTGTGAGGATCGCTTCCCAGCCGTTCGAAATACTCCTGGAAGGTCAGATACGTGTCGCCCGCGGGAGCTCCGGAGGCGGCAAGTTTGCAGAGTGAATGGACGACGGCAAGATATGCGCCGCGGAAGGGGCTTGCCTCGGTGACGTAGGGATCGAAGCCCCAGGACATGAAGGAACAGTCGTCTGTGTTTCCCTTTTCGAGGGATATCTTCTGCACCATCGCCTGGACGGGTGTCAGCTGATTTTTACCGCCGAAAGGCATCAGCACCGTTCCGGCGCCTATCGTCGAGTCGAAAGTCTCGGCAAGCCCGCGCTTCGAGCAGATATTGAGATCGGAGGCAAGGGACAGCATCGTATGCGAAAAGTCTTCGCACTTTCTTTCATTCGGGGACAACGGCGCGTCGACGACCGCCTCCGCGTGTTTTTCGGCTCCGTTGGAATCGAGAAATTCGCGGCTGATGTCGACGATAATCCTTCCGTCGTGGAACATCCGCATCCGTCCGGTGCCGGTGACCGAGGCGATGACCGTCGCGGACAGGTTTTCGTTCGCGGCAAGCGAGAGAAATTCGGGCGCGTCTTCCTTTGCGACGACGACCGCCATCCTCTCCTGCGACTCGCTGATGGCAAGCTCGGTACCGTCGAGTCCTTCGTATTTTTTCGGAACGGAGTTAAGATCGATATCGAGTCCTGCGGCAAGCTCGCCGACGGCGACCGACACTCCTCCGGCTCCGAAATCGTTGCATCTTTTGATAAGGCGCGCCGCTCTTTCATTCCTGAACAGACGCTGCAGCTTGCGCTCCTCGGGAGCGTTGCCCTTCTGGACCTCGGCGCCGCAGGCGGTGAGCGATTCGACGGTATGCGACTTGGACGAACCGGTCGCTCCTCCGCAGCCGTCGCGACCCGTCGCTCCGCCCAGGAGTATCACGACGTCTCCCGGCTCCGGGCGCTCGCGGCGCACGTTCTTCTGCGGAGCGGCGGCGATGACGGCGCCGATCTCCATACGCTTGGCGGCGTATCCGGGGTGATATATCTCGTCCACCGTTCCGGTGGCAAGTCCGATCTGGTTGCCGTAGGAAGAATATCCGGCGGCGGCCGTCGTGACGATCTTGCGCTGCGGGAGCTTTCCCTTCATCGTCTCGGAAACCGGCCTCGTCGGGTCGGCGGCTCCCGTCACGCGCATGGCGCCGTAGACGTACGCGCTGCACGAAAGAGGATCGCGGATGGCGCCGCCGATACAGGTGGCGGCACCGCCGAAGGGTTCTATCTCTGTGGGATGGTTGTGCGTCTCGTTCTTGAAAAGCAGGAGCCAGGGTTCGCTTTTTCCGTTCACCGTGACGTCGATCTTTACCGTGCAGGCGTTTATCTCCTCCGACTCGTCGAGCC
>CACZSP010000249.1 GCA_902783905.1 uncultured Ruminococcus sp. | reverse complement strand
GTTGATTGAACCGCCGTGTACCGAACGGTACGCACGGTGGTGTGGGAGGTCGGTCACTCAACTAATGGGTGACCTCCTACCCGATTGCTGATTATTCGGTATTATCCGGCGTCGGGATCAAGAAACTTTGCAGAAAGAAATCCGAGCAGATACGCCGCGGCGGCGTCGATAATGAATTCGAAATAGTGAAGGAAAATGCTGAACCATTCGGCTCCGCTTCCGGGGAGCCCGGCGGGGATCTCAAAAAGAATGACGTTGTATATTACCGTGAGCGCCAGAAGCGAGAAGACCGCAATGAATATTCCGGATGAGACCGGATTGTTCCTGTCAAGGACTTTTTTAAATATAAGTTCCGACGGTTTCCTTTCGCTTTCCGGAGTTCCGAGGCGGTTGTATGCTTTTTCGCGCGCAGACGCGTCGGCAAGGAACTTTTCTGATCCAAACCAGGCAAAGGCGGAAGCGATCACGTAGGCGATCGAGTTTATTCCGAGATACAGAAAAGAATCGGCAAGGTCGGATTTCGTTACAGAGGAAAACCCGTTGATTATCCCGGAAAAGAGAAGATTAACGAAAGGTTTTGAGATCACGAGCGCGGCGGAAACGGCCAGAAATGGTGCCGCACGTTTTTTGTTTTTTGCAAGGAGAAATACCGAACAGCACAGAAGGGCTGCGAGAATACCGTCGGATATCCAGTCGATCAGGTGCCCCGCAACGGTGAAGACGGTGGGCAGGGGAGTGGTCATATACGCTATGTCGGTATTGAATATCTCGAGAAGCGGATAAACAAGCGCCGACAGAAGTATGACCGCTCCCGCAGCGACGGCGCAGATAACGGCAAAGCGCCCTTTGAACGTCAGCTTCTTTTTTTTAGTCGTTTTTGTTTTCATTGTCAAAAATCGTGGGCTCGGTCACCGTCGCCTTGCGTTCCGGGTATTTCTTCCCGAGGTGCGCGTATGCCGCCCGTGTGGCGAATCTGCCGCGCGGTGTGCGGGCGATGAATCCGATCTGTATCAGGTAGGGTTCGTAAACGTCTTCGATCGTGACCGCCTCCTCACCGACGGTGGCGGCCAGGGTGTCCAGTCCGACCGGGCCTCCGTCGTAAAAGTCGATGATGGCGGAAAGCATGCGCCTGTCGGTGTTGTCGAGGCCGAGCCGGTCTATTTCAAGCCGGTCGAGAGCGTAGGACGCGTCGTCGCGGCCGATCTCACCGTTGCCCCGTACCTGGGCGAAGTCGCGGACGCGGCGCAAGAGGCGGTTGGCGATACGCGGAGTTCCGCGGGACCGCGAGGCGATCTCATGGGCTCCGTCGGCGTCTATCGTCATTCCGAGGATCCCCGCGCTGCGAACGACTATCCTCATCAGTTCTTCGGGAGTGTAAAGCTCAAGGCGTGAAACTATGCCGAAACGGTCCCGCAGAGGCGTGGACAGCTGTCCGGCGCGCGTCGTGGCTCCCACGAGGGTAAAGCGGGGAAGATCTATACGTATGCTTCTTGCCGCGGGTCCTTTTCCGATTATGATATCCAGCGCCGAGTCCTCCATGGCGGGGTAGAGGATCTCCTCCACCGAGCGCTGAAGGCGGTGTATCTCGTCGATGAAAAGAACGTCTCCCTGCTGAAGGTTGGTGAGTATCGCGGCAAGATCCCCCTGCTTTTCGATCGCGGGTCCCGACGTCACGCGAAAGTTCACGCCCATTTCGGATGCGATGATCGCCGCAAGCGTCGTTTTCCCGAGTCCCGGAGGGCCGTAAAGAAGCACGTGATCGAGCGATTCCCCGCGCTGCTTTGCCGCCGAGATGTATACTTTCAGATTTTCCTTGATTTTGTCCTGACCGACGTAATCTTCAAAGTTACGCGGACGCAGCGAGGTATCTATATCCTCGTCGAGCGAGGTGTAGGACGCGCTGGTTATCCTGTTTTCAAGATCGAGTTCTTCCGACATTTTTCCCCCGTTTTACTTCATAAGCTTTTTCAGCGCGAGTCTTATAATATCCTCGAGCTCGTTTGAATCGATATCTATTCCCCGGAGCGCGGTCAGGGCCGATGCGCGGCTGAAGCCGAGAACAAGAAGGGCGTCGGTCGCCGCGGCAAGCTTGCCGCCGGCGGACGGTTCGCCGGAAAGCGGCGAGTCGTCGGGCGCGTCCTCCGCCGTCTCGCCGTGAAGCTTGTCCTTGAGCTCGAGAACGATCCTCGCGGCCGTTTTGGGGCCGATATTCGGCGCCCGGGATATTGCTTTGCGGTCGTCGGTCGATACGGCGAGAGCAAGCTTTTCGGGCGTCATGAAGGACAGGACGGACATTGCCGCCTTCGGACCGACTCCCGACACTCCGATCAGCAGACGGAATACGTTCAACTCTTCCACGTCGAAGAATCCGAACAGTTCGATGCCGTCCTCACGGACCGACATAAAAGTGTATAGAAGGGCGTTTTTCTTTTTTTCGGCGTCGAGTGCGGCGAGCCGCTCACGCGTGTTGCCGCTGACCGTCAGCCGGTATCCGACGCCTCCGGCGTCGATGACGGCGACAGACGCTTCGAGAAGAACCAGCGCGCCTCTGATATAATAAAACATTGCGGTTACTCCTTACCGTCTTCTTTTCCGTCGCCGGCTTCGGCGACGGTTCCGCTGTCGGGTTTTTCCGCCGGTTCCGGGGCTCCGGATCCGGTCCCGCTTTTTGCTTCCGGGGTCCCGGCCCGCGGCTTCGACGGATAAAGATCGATCATTTCCGGGTCGGCTTCGGCGTAAAGCCGGTATTCCTCGTCGACGTCGAAGTCGATGTCCGGAAGTTCCCGCGGGACCTGCTTCCAGACGTGTTCCTCGAGCGAGGTCAGGGGCTTTTCAAGGATGATGACGAGAATGAACAGTACGAGCGAGACGATGCTGACGGCGGCGCCGAGTACGAGCGGGGTCGGACGGTATACCATTTCGATCCGGTGTGTCCCGGCAGTCGGAATATCGAACGCGACGAGAGCGTCAAGCGCCTTGTAGGTCTCGACCGGCTCTCCGTCGACGGTGATTTTCCAGCCCTTGTCGTAGGTGAGCGTGGTCAGGATCATCCGGTCGTCGCGCGACGTCGTGACGCTCCCGGTAAAGTGCGTGTTCTTCCAGCCGTCGTCGATCTGCAGCTGTTCTTCCGCAAGCTTTCCGAGCGCCGCTTCGACCGCTTCCATATCGAGATAGAAAATGGTGTCAACGTTCTGTTTGACGTAGAGCACGTCGGCGTCGAGGGTCATCGTAAGCGTCACCGAGGCGCCTTTTTTGAATACTCCGAGCGAGAAGATTCGGGTCGTTTCGCTGGCGTAGAAGTTGCCCTTGTTCGATCCGTTGACCTTGATTTTGACTTCACGGGCGTAGTCTGAGGGAAGATAGAAGAATATCTCGCCGTCCTCCGGCGCGGTGAAGGTGTAGACGACCGAGGCGTCCTTGCCTTCGGTGGCGTGAACGTATTTGTCGTGACCGGCGATGGTGCTGGAGGTGCAGTTTTCGGTGTTCATTTCGTAATCGATCGGCACGAAAAGCTGCAGATCGGTGTCGCTCCCCGTCATTGACGTGAGCAGCCGGTTTAGGCGGAGCATCGGCGACGAGTCCTTCATATCAAAGCCGGCGACCGAGTTGTCGACCGCGTACGCGAGCGACAGGGCGTATGGGTTCAGATAAGTCTCGCATTCCTTCTTGTTTACCGTTCCGGTTCCGAAATCAACGGTATCGTAGTAAAGATCGAGATTGTCGTCCGACGTTCCGATTATGTATTTTATTCCGATGAGCGAATCGTTTACCGGGTTGCCCCCGAGATATTTCGTCCAGTGAGATCTGCCCGCGTATCCGAGTTTCGCTATGAAGTCGATGGTCGAGCGGTTGAGCGTCGACGTCGAGTTGGTAATTCCGCGAATATTGAAGGCGGAGTTGTCGCAGTATTTGCGGTGCACGTTCTTTTCGAACCGGTAGAAGCTTTCGTCGTTTTCAAGTATCGACTCGGTTATCGGCCGCAGCGCCTGAACAAAGTC
>CACZSP010000248.1 GCA_902783905.1 uncultured Ruminococcus sp. | reverse complement strand
CGACTCCGGAAATCGTATTGGGGAATCCGGTCCAGTGTACCGTATCGGTGTCAGTCAGACTGTCAGACTGTGACCAGACGTTGAAGTAGGGGTCTACGTTTATCAGGGGATAAGCGGGAGCTCTTAGTCTCATCGAACGATCCTCCATATAAATAACTTGATTTATTATATAGCAAAAAGCCTTTTTTGTCAACCGGATTTGACAGGCGGAACAAAATATAGTATAATTAATATATGATTTAAACACGAGGTGTGTTATGGAAAAACTGGAGTGCGTAGTTCACAATACCGATCTCTGCGTCGTCGGAGGCGGAATAGGAGGAATGCTTACCGCAATATCCGCGGCAAGGCACGGCGCGAAAGTCGTCCTTATGCAGGACAGGCCGGTCCTCGGGGGAAACGCCTCCAGCGAGATAAGAATGTGGATCTGCGGAGCCGGTTCGCGAGTCCGCAACCTTCAGGAAACGGGTATAATGGAGGAGATTGCGCTTGAAAACATGAAGCGCAATCCATCCCGCAACTGGTCGATCTGGGACAGCATACTTTACGAAAAGGTCAGATTCGAGCCGAATATCACTCTGCTTCTCAACTGCGCATGCAACGACGCCGAAACAGAAAACGGAAGAATCGTATCGGTAACCGGATTTCAGCTTACCACCTATAAAAAGCACCGGGTTTACGCAAAGATATTTGCCGATTGTTCCGGCGACAGCATTCTGGCGCCGCTTACCGGTGCTGAATACCGCGTCGGCCGCGAGGCAAAAAGCGAATACGGCGAGGAATTCGGACTTGACAAAGCAGACTCTCATACAATGGGAATGTCGCTTCTCATTCAGGCGAGAGAAACCGATCACAAAGTCGAATTCGAAGCGCCGTCCTGGGCATACAGATTCGATACCGACGAAGAAATGCACAACAAGCCGCACGAATGTCTGATCAAGCCGAACACAAACTTTTACTGGATAGAACTTGGCGGCATGGGTAACACGATTTCGGATACCGAGGAGATCCGCGACGAGCTCCTGAAGATAGCTTTCGGCGTCTGGGATCACATGAAAAACCGCGGAGAGCACGGCGCTGACAACTGGGAGCTTGAATGGCTCGGTTTCCTTCCGGGAAAACGCGAAAGCCGCCGATACGTCGGCGATTACGTTCTTACTCAGAACGACGTCGAAAACGGAGGCCGTGATTTTCCCGACGCAGTCGCTTACGGAGGATGGCAGATCGACAATCATCTTCCCGGCGGATTTAATATGGAAGCCGGATCTGATATGGGCGGACACCTTCAGAAAAGACGTCTGTCCGATCCATATCTTATTCCCTACCGCTGCCTTTACTCCAGAAACGTTTCCAACCTTATGTTCGCCGGAAGGAATATCAGCGCGTCGCATATCGCGTTTGCATCAACAAGAGTTATGGGAACTATAGGCGTTATGGGTCAGGCATGCGGAACCGCGGCGGCGATTGCGATCAAATACGGCCTGTCTCCGCGCGGCGTTTACGAATCAAAGATCGAAGAACTTCAGAAAACACTTCTCGAAGACGACTGCTTCATTCCCGGTCATACCAGAGAAAACAGTCGTCTTACACGTGACGCCGTGCTGACCTGCGAATACGGTGACTGTTCCGCCCTTCGCAACGGCACCGACCGCAGAGTATTCGGCTCGGACAACGGGTATTTCGGCAAGACCGGAAAGGCGGTTACCTATACTTTTCCCGAACCGGTATTCGTTAACGGTTTCAGAATAATCGCCGACTCTGATCTCGACCGCGAGCAGATCGACGGAAACCCGGATCTAATGTATATCCCGATGCCTCTTTTCAAGGCGAGGGCTTATAACAACACGTCCTTCGGATTCCCGAAATGCATGCTCAAGAGCTTCAGGATCGATATCGAAACCGAAGACGGGATGAAAAAAACGGTATTCGAGACCGATTCAAACTATCAACGGCTGATAAAGCACGGGCTCGGAGTTAAAGCAAAATCGGTCAGTTTCATTCCGTTGTCGACCTGGGGGAGCGACAGTCTCATCAACACCTACGGTTCCGCAGTCTGTCACGTTTTCTCGTTCGATCTTTTCTGACTCTTGACTTTTTTTAAAAAATGTAATATAATATTATAAATGTGCAAAACAAAGGAGATGGTATCTTTTTATGGACGGTGACAGTTTATGCTGCCTCGTTATCTTTATTCTCTTCGTAATTGCCGGAGCGTACTTTGCCGGCGCCGAGTCCTGTTTTTCCGCTATGAACAGGATACGCGTGAGATCTATGGCGGAAAACGACGGCAACAGGCGCGCAAAGAACGCACTTTTTATTTCCAACAACTTTGACCGCGCCCTGACGACCCTTCTGATCGGAAACAACATAACACATATCGCGGCAGCTTCGGTGTCGACTTTGTTCGTCGCTTTCTATTTCGGAAGCGAAAACGTCAGTGACACAATGACGCTTGCCGCTACCTTCATAACCACAGGGATAGTTTTTTTCTTCAGTGAGATGATCCCGAAAAGCTTCGCAAACGACAGACCGGACAGCCTGTCATTACGTCTTGCGGGCTCTTTACGGGCACTTATGAAGATTTTCTCTCCTCTTGTGGCTTTTTTTACTGGAATTTCCGATTTCTTCTCGAAACTTGTCAAAAAGAACGACGACCCGTCAATTACCGAGGACGAGCTTTACGATTTTATCGATATCGCTGAAGAGCAGGACGTTCTCGACGACGAACAGTCGGATCTGATGCGTTCGGTTCTCGAATTTGAAGGCACGCGCGCAAGAGACGTAATGACTGTCAGAGAAGATATAGTTCATCTTGACGTAAGTCTGTCGAACAGAGAGCTTGTCGATAAGATAAAGGAAATCCCGCATTCGAGAATTCTTATCACCGATAAAAGCCTGGACAACGTTGTCGGCGTGCTCCCTCTTAGAAGGTTTCTGCGTTCATATCTGCAGAATCCTGACGTCGACAAGAAGTATTCACTTTTGAAGCCCCATT
>CACZSP010000247.1 GCA_902783905.1 uncultured Ruminococcus sp. | reverse complement strand
GAATGAAGCCGAAAAGACGGCGAGGATCATAACCGGTACGATCAGATATTCGTTTCCGAAGAACGCTCCCCACCCGTAAACGTAACCCGAGCCGGTATTTACACGTCCGCTGACGCGCAGAAAAGCCTCTTTGTACTTTTCCTCCGAACGGACGGTGAATCCGTCGGGATCGAAACCCATCGCTGCAAGATCCTCAGCCCGCCGTCCGGCGTCGTTCGCCCGGCGCAACGCGAGGGTTTCATGCCCCGCCAGAGCTTTCGCGCGCTCCGCCGCCCGGGAAAGGATTATATAATCGTCGGTTCGGTCGGACCAGGTTTTCGGAACTGCCGGATCTTCCGTGTCGCCGCTTATAAGTGAAACGAGAGAGGCAAGATATTCTTCTGCCGCTTCAGTGTCCGAAACGTATTCTTCGAACGCGCGCGCCTCTGCTCTTCCGTCTGATTCTCCCCGCGCCGCGATAACCGAAACAAGTGCCGAAACCGAAATAACGGCGGCGATAAGGATCGCCGCCGGAATTGAAGAAAAATACTTTTTCAGTTCGGCGCGTATAAGTTTCATGATATCAGTTGATCGAATCGCTCTTTACGACGATTGACGGGCGCACGCCGTAAAGGCAGCTGTAATCGTTTCCGGCTCCCCATCCGAGAAACCCGTGCGGATAGCGGAGCGAGTCGTTCGTCAGATTGTTTTTTTCCTGCCGCAACCACCACCAGCAGTACCAGTCGTCGCCGCGGTTGTTGTCCAGCCGGAGTCCGCGCGAAAGCGCGTATTCAGTGGCTTCTGCAAAGCATAGCTCCTTACGGCGCGCGTCAAGAAGCGTTTTCTTTTCAGATGTGCTGATGAGAGATACGTAATCGGTCACCGAAATATCGTCGAAGGTGCGCGGCAGGATCTGCGCTCTTTCGGCATCAGTGAAAGCGGTGCGGTAAAAATCCCCGTTCAGCCATCCTCGGAGTGCGCAGTCGGACCACGCCGGACTTGTCTTTCTTTCCGAAAGCGGAACCGGATCGTACGGCTGAGCGTCCAGCACTTTCAGCGAAAGAAGCAAAAAGGCGTCTCCGGTTTTGTCGAGTATCACCCATTCGACGGGTTCCGGGCCGTTTGTCGGATCGTTGTCCTGTTCGAATCTGCCGAATGTTATCACGGCGTCTGGATCGAATTGAAGCCAGACCGCCTTGAGATACAGGTCGTTTTCGAAAGTGACGTCCTTTGCCGCGAAGACGGTTTCGCGATCGCGTTCCGTCCAGCCGATGAACCAGTATCCTTCTTTTTCGGGTTCAGGTATCGCGATATTTTCACCGTAGGTCGCGACGACGGTATCTTCCGCTATCGTTCCTCCGTCCGGGTCAAGAAAAATGCTGACCGACCGCGGCTGCCAGTCGGCGATCAGAACAGTGTTTTTTGAAATCTCATCCGCTTCAAAATCCCAGTATTTCTTTTCGCCGTCAGGACCGGTATAATACCAGCCGCAGAAGTCATAACCCGTACGGCTTTCGGTTTCGGGTTCGGAAATCTTTCCCGACACGCCGGTAAACTCATCTTTTTTACCGCCGTATCCGTATACGAAAGTAACGCTGTATCCTCCCGAGCACGCAGCGGCGTACGGAAGAACAAGGCAAACGACAAGCGCGTACAGCGCCGGCTTTATCAGTCCCGCTTTGGTTTTCATCGTGCTGTAACGGCGTCGACGGCGTCGGGTGAAAAAGCCGTGGAATACTGTCCCGTCTTCAGGTCGATCGTTCCGAAGAACGCCGTTACCGACAAGGCGTCTTCGGGATCGTATGCTCCGAGCAGACCGATTAGTTTCCCGTCAATGACGGTAAAATCACCTCTTGCGTTCACCTGCCCGAGTTTCGCGGCGACGCGGCAGCCGCTTCCGTCGATCTCGCAGAAACGCAGTTCGTTCCCCGGGACTTCCGCGGGGACTGTTATTTCTTCTCCGTTGTCGTCCTTCATTTTTCCGTCGCGCGTCACTTTTGGAAGATAAAATATGCCTCCGTCAGTCAGACAGAAGGAAAATACCGGTTCGTTTACAATGACCTCGGCCGTTCCTGCGGCAGCGTCCGCACGGACTATTACCTGATCGTTATTCACACCTTTGCAAAGGAAGAACACGCTGTTTCCAAGGGTGCTCGATTTGCCGGCGGGTCCCGAAAAACCGTACTCGTCAAAATCCATAAGAAGGGTCTCTTCCTTTGTATTCAGGTCCGCGGACAGAAGTTTTCCGTCTTTTATCGTAACGAGTCTGCCGGGAGTGACTGCGAAAAGCGCGGCTCCGTCAGCCCGCATAATCCTTTCCTCGCTTCCTCCCGAAAGAGAGGTGCGGCAGAAATAGGTTTCATAGTCGGAAAGCTTCGTCCTGTCCCCGCCTTCCTTTAGCAGTTTTCTGGCGTAATAAAGATATCCGTCGAAAACGGCGGCGGTATGACTCGCGGCTGTCTCCGCTTCGCCGAGAGAAGCGATAACCTTCGTTTTACCGCTGACGACGTCGTAGCTGACGTACCGGAAATCGTGCGAAAATGCGGTGAAGCAGGAAAAAATCAGCTTGCCTTCGTATATCTGATTGAGTTCGGTCACGGTTCCGTTGAGCAGTTCCGCTCCGTCGCATTCCGGGTCATCTCCGGGGCGGCTCACTTCGTTCGTGGTTCTGTTGTACCGTATGACCGCTCCCCGGGAATAAAAAACGTACGGACCGTATTCCTGAACGGATAACTGACGAATCACCTGCGTTTCGTGTATTCCGTCGGGGCGCCTTTCGCCGCAGGCCGCCAGGAAAGAGAGGACGATCAGAAACGCGGCCGTTAACGCCGCGAGTTTTTTAACATAATTCATAGTCCTCATCCTCCTTATACCTGCTTTTTACCAGGATCCGTATTCCCGAGACCGCATGAAATTCCGAAGGAAATAATCACCCTATTCTCGTGTAGAAAGTGTTTTTTCCTTTGCCGGCACGCACTATCTCACCGTTGGCAACAAGTTTGCGAAGAGATCCTTCGATTGAACTGAGACTGAGCGAAGGGCAAAGTGCAATAATGTCCTGTTTGCTGAATCTTCCGATTTTCATAAGTACGGCTTTTCTGACAGATTCCAGCGCGGATGGATTTCCCTCCACGATCGTAAATCTCTCCTCAAAGTCCTTATATGCCGAGAGAACGGTCCCCAGCAAATATTTTATAAACGGAACGGGATCATCTTTTCCGTCATGCCACCCGTTCTGAGACTCAGACAGCGAATCGTAATACAGGTCTTTGTTTTTCGCGATCTTCGCTTCGAGAGAAACGTATTTTCCAACGTAAAAACCAGCTCTGTAAAGAAGCAGCGTGGTAAGCAGTCTGCTCATGCGGCCGTTGCCGTCGTTAAACGGATGAATGCAGAGAAAATCATGAATAAACACAGGAATAGCGATCAGCGGCTCAAGTTCCTTATTCCCGATAACGCGGTTGTATTCCGCGCAGATTCTGTCAAGAGCCTCCGGTGTTTCAAACGGATCAAGAGGGGTAAAAAGAGTTTCCGTATGTCCGTCCGGGTAGGTTGCGCTGATATAGTTCTGTACGCTTTTTGTTCTGCCGGCGTCCGGATTTTGCGTATAACTGAACAGTATCTTATGGAGTTGGAGAATATAGTTTTGGGTTATCGGAATTGCATCAAAACTCTCGTGGATTACAGCAAGAACGTCCCTGTACCCGGCGATCTCGTTTTCATCGCGGTTCTTCGGAGCGGTTTTCTCTTTCATCAGCTGCCGGATACGGGTATCGGTCGTAACGATACCTTCTATCTCGTTGGAAGCCTTGGTGCTTTGGATCTTTGCAATCTCGACAAGTTTTTCGAGCTTATCGGGCTTTTGTTTCAGATATAACTCCTGTTTGCCAGCTTCTTTGTAGATAGCGCCAACCAGTCCGAGAAGTTCTGAATCCCAACTCTTCCCGGCTATTTTTTTATAATCAAAAAATCTCATAGAATTACTCCACCGCCTTGAGTTCCCTTTTATTATACAGCAAATCAAGGGAAAAATCAAGAGGTAAAGGGAATATTCCCTCAATAACTTGCGGAGGTTAAGCTAATATATTAAATAGCCTCCTGAGGCCGCAATGATACAAAACGGGCCGGCGAAAAAGTCGCAGGATCCACCCGTTGGCGGGGAGGAAAGGATAACTCCGCTGCGCTCCGTGATTCGCTCGCCCTCCGTCTGACTATGATTGTTGTGCTTTCTTTTTCTCTGTTCTTTCGGTCAATTCCCTGCTCTTTTCGAGCTTCGAAAACTGCTCAAAAAAGGTTCAAATCCTGGTTACTACCCGAAAAAGGCCAAATGCATCTTTTTGTTTTACGCTTTTTTCGATTTTCAAAAAAGCGAGAAAAACGGAGAAAAAAAGAGAAAACCGGCGAAATTCGCCGGTTTTCCGCCCCAGATCT
>CACZSP010000246.1 GCA_902783905.1 uncultured Ruminococcus sp. | reverse complement strand
GTTCGGCAGCCGAACTCGGCAGGGCGAGCGGAAAGAAACATATCGTTTCGACCGCCTTCGAGCATCACGCCGTTCTTCACACGCTTGAAAAACTGAAAAAAGAGGGTTTTGAAATCACTCTGCTCGACGTTCACGAAAACGGTCTCGTCGTCCCGTCCGAAGTCGAAGCGGCGATCCGCGACGACACTTGTCTCGTCACCGTTATGTACGCCAACAACGAAATCGGAACGATCCAGCCGATCAAAGAGATCGGAGAGATCTGCAGACGCCGGGGCGTTCTTTTTCACACCGACGCCGTGCAGGCGGTCGGTCACCTTCCTGTCAACGTCAAAGAGGACAATATCGATATGCTTTCCGCGTCGGCGCACAAGTTTCACGGCCCCAAGGGCGTCGGATTCCTTTACGCGAGAAAAGGCGTCAGACTGTCTAATCTTATCGAGGGCGGAGCGCAGGAGCGCGGGAAACGCGCCGGAACCGAAAACGTTCCGGGTATCGCAGCAACGGCTGAGGCGCTCAAAGAATCGGTCGCGAAAATAGCCGAAAACAAGGCGCGGCTCACCGCGGCGAGCGACAGAATCATTGAAGGACTGAAACGTATTCCGCATTCGGCTCTGAACGGAGACCCTGACAGGCGCCTGCCGGGCAATATCAATTTCTGCTTCGAGGGAATCGAAGGCGAGTCTCTCCTGCTTCTTCTCGACGACAAGGGAATCTGCGCGTCGTCGGGAAGCGCCTGTACCTCGGGCTCGCTCGATCCGAGCCACGTACTGCTCGCCATCGGCAGGGTCCACGACGTGGCGCACGGCTCGCTGCGGCTGAGTATTTGCGAAGATATTACCGACGAAGAAGTCGATTATATCATCAAGTCGGTCGGCGAGGTCGTCGGCAGTCTGCGCGGATTTTCGCCGGTCTGGAGAGACCTTACGTCGGGCAAAAGAGAATTCATTCTTTAAGGAGTAGAAATAATGGCTTTATACAGCGAAAAAGTGATGGATCATTTCCGCAATCCGCGGAACGTCGGAGTAATCGAGGATGCCGACGGTATCGGAGAGGTCGGCAACGCCAAATGCGGCGATATTATGAAGATTTATCTGAAAATTAAGGACGGAATCATCGAAGACGTCAAATTCGAGACCTTCGGCTGCGGATCGGCGATCGCGTCGAGCTCGATGGCGACCGAAATGATCAAGGGCAAACCGGTCTCCGACGCGCTCGCCCTTACCAACAAGGCGGTCGCCGAGGCGCTTGACGGACTTCCGGCTTACAAGATGCACTGTTCGGTCCTGGCCGAGGAAGCGATAAAAAAAGCGCTGAAGGACTATTACGACAGAAACGGCATCGAATACGATCCGGGACTTTTCCCCGACTGCGACAGCTGCGAACACTGCAGCGTATGATTAACATTGAAAAATCACTGTCGGGAAAAGTGATACAACGAGGTAACCGGTATGAATATTACCCAATTGAAATACGTTCTTGAGGTCGCCTCGGCTTCCTCCATGAGGGAGGCGTCCACCAGGCTGTACGTTACTCAGCCGGCTCTTTCAGCCAGCATCAGAGAGCTGGAGGAGGAGATCGGCATCCTCATATTCGAAAGGACCAACAAGGGGATCTCCCTGACCGAAGACGGCAGGGAATTCGTCACATATGCGAAAAAGGCGGTCGGGCAGTACGGTATACTCGAGGACCGCTACCTGTCCCGGGACAGGGACAAGGAAAAGTTCTCGGTATCGACACAGCACTATAATTTCGCCATCAAAGCGTTTACCGAGGTGATAAGAAGAGCGGATCCGGAAAGGTATGTTTTTTCGATACACGAAACGAAGACCAAAGAGGTCCTCGACGACGTGGGCAGTCTGAAAAGCGAGGTGGGGATCATCTCCTTTTCGGGGTCCAACGAGGCGCTGATCAGAAAGATCTTCCGGGAAAGACAGCTGGAGTTTGTTCCGCTTATGAAAAGAGACACCTACGTCTACGTCTGGAAAAACCACAGGTTCGCCGGCAGGAAGGTGATCTCAATAGAAGAAATGAAAGATTATCCCTGCGTTTCCTTCGATCAGAGCAGCAATGAAAACTATTATCTGACTGAGGAGGCGATGGCGGATTATTCCTTCGACAAGATGATCAAATCAGACGACAGGGCTACCACGATGGAGTTAATCGCCGAACTGGGAGGATATTCGGTGGGGTCGGGGATGCTTTCCCGGGACGACTCGGTCCTTCAGGGGCTTGTCGCCATCAAAATGAAGGAAGAAGATCCGCTGACTATCGGCTATATAACGAGGAAGGGAAGAGATTTTTCTTTCTACGGCGAGGAATACGTAAAGGAGCTTCAGAATTACCGGGAGCTGTGACTGCGAAAAAAGATTTCGGTAAACTGTTGACGCTGTAATGAAAAATGAAAAACAAGGAACACCTTTTGAAGATCACCGGAGCGGCGGTGATGACGGCGCTCTGCTGCGTTCTGACGCTGGCGGTCAGGATCCCGTCTCCCACTAAAGGATACCTGAATCCGGGAGACTGCGCCGTACTGCTGGCGGGTTGGATGCTGGGACCTGTCTGGGGAACTCTGGCGGGCGGGGTAGGATCGGCTTTCGCAGACCTGTTTGCGGGGTACCCTGTATATATTCCGGGTACGCTGATAATAAAGGCGATCATGGCGCTTTCCGTCGCCCTCGTCAGGTCAGGATTTCAGAATAAAGGGAAACGACTGCTGCGCGCCGGACTGACGGCAGGATCGGTCGCCGCCGAACTTTTCATGATCGCGGGATACTGGATATACGAGGCGGCCGTTATCGGACAGGGATTTGCCGCGGCTTCTGCAGGAGTGGCGGGAAACGCCCTTCAGGGCGCGGTCGGAGCGGCGGGAGCCTGCCTGCTTGCGGAGATCCTGGAGCGCACCGGGGTCATGCGGAATTTCGAACCGTTGGGAGCGTCGTCAGAGCGACCGTCCCGCCGGGTGAACACGCAGAAATAATACTTTGTCGCGGGAGCGATAAGCTGCGCTTATCACAGGCAATTAATCATTCCGAATTTACAAACGGGAGTCCGTGTGGTATAATTTTATCAACGAAACCGAAGGAGAAAAAGAGATGAACAAATACAGGTTTGAGACTCTTCAGCTTCACGTGGGGCAGGAGGCGGCGGATCCCGCCACCGATTCAAGAGCCGTTCCGATCTACCAGACCACTTCTTACGTTTTCCGCAACAGCCGGCACGCCGCCGACCGTTTCGGTCTTGCCGACGCAGGAAATATATACGGAAGACTGACAAACTCCACTCAGGACGTTCTCGAAAAAAGGATCGCTGCCCTTGAAGGCGGCAGCGCGGCTCTGGCGCTGGCGTCGGGCGCCGCGGCGATCACGTATACGATAGAGGCGCTCGCCGCGAACAGCGGCCATATCGTGGCGCAGAAGACGATATACGGCGGCACTTTCAACCTGCTGGCGCACACGCTGCCGCAGTACGGGATAAAAACGACGTTCGTCAACGTGCACGATCTGAACGAGGTAGAAGCCGCGATCACCGACGACGTCCGCGCGGTGTTCCTTGAAACGCTCGGCAACCCGAACAGCGACATCCCGGATATCGACGCGATTGCAGAGATCGCTCACAAACACGGCATCCCCGTTGTGATCGACAACACCTTCGGCACTCCCTATCTGATCCGTCCGATCGAACACGGCGCCGATATCGTGGTTCACTCGGCGACAAAATTCATCGGAGGTCACGGCACGACGCTCGGCGGAATCATTGTTGAGTCCGGGAAATTCGACTGGAGCGCGAGCGGAAAATATCCGAATATCGCCTCGCCGAATCCGAGTTATCACGGCGTTTCATTTTACGACGTTGCCGGTCCGGCCGCTTTCGTCACCTATATCAGAGCGATTCTTTTGCGCGACACCGGCGCGTGCATTTCGCCGTTCAACGCCTTCCTGCTTCTTCAGGGAGTTGAAACGCTGTCGCTCCGGCTCGAGCGTCACGCCGAAAACACGAAAAAGGTCGTTGAATACCTTTCGCTTCATCCGCTTGTGGAAAAAGTCAACCATCCGTCACTTCCCGATCATCCGGATCACGCGCTTTACGAGAGATATTTCCCGAACGGAGGCGCCTCTATCTTTACCTTCGACGTCAGGGGCGGACAGGATGAAGCGTGGAAATTTATCGACAACCTGACTGTCTTCTCGCTGCTTGCCAACGTCGCCGACGTAAAATCCCTCGTGATCCATCCGGCTTCGACGACGCATTCGCAGCTGTCGGAGAAAGAGCTGCTCGATCAGGGCATCAGACCGAACACGATCCGGCTCTCGATCGGTACCGAGCATATCGACGACATCATAGCCGATCTCGAGCAGGGATTTGCCGCGATCGGATGAGGTGAACCTGATGAAACCGTACAACACCTTCCGATGTTGCTCCGAAGCGCACTGAATACCGAAAGCCGTACACCGCTTTAAAGTTTTTTTGAAAGGAATCAATATCATGTCAATTTATACTTCCGCCGATCAGCTGATCGGAAAAACCCCTCTTCTCGAACTCACGCACATCGAAAAGGAATACGGGCTCAAAGCAAGACTCGTTGCAAAGCTTGAGTATTTCAATCCGGCCGGATCGGTCAAGGACAGAATCGCCAAGGCGATGATAGACGAAGCCGAAGCCGCCG
>CACZSP010000245.1 GCA_902783905.1 uncultured Ruminococcus sp. | reverse complement strand
TTCTCCGAGCACCGGCGCGTAATCCGGCTCGTATTTCGCTATGTCGGCGAGGAAACTTCCGCAGTCTTCGGAATAGATACCCGTGATGGTCTCGGGATTGTAATTGTACTTCTCGACAAGCTTCTTGTTGAGAAGCATATACGTATACTGACCGATCGGAGCATTGTTCGGAATGGCATAGGTTCCGCTCGAGGACCACTTCGTCCAGGCGAGAAGCGCGGGAGAGATGTACTCTTTAAGCTTCTTTGAACCGCCGCTGAGCTCGTCGTCGAGTCTGGACAGCCAGTCCTTCTCGATGTACTCCATATATCTGTCGTAGCTGTCGATCCAGATAATGTCGAGCTGGTAGTCTTTTTCCTGAGGATACTTGATCTCGCTTATCGTGTAATCCTCGGCGCCTTCAACGGTAACAAGGATGGTTTCCTCGGCCGTGGTGTCTTCTCCGGTGAGTTCCTCGGTCACCCGGAATTCGATATAATCAGGATGAGCGGCGTACCACTGATCCTCCCAGAGCTTGTCGGTGGCAATGCCTTCGGCCTTCGCCTCCTGCTTTGCGATCTTGAACTCGTTCGCTGCCTTCTTGGCAAGCTCCTCGCGGTCGGCGTTCGCCTGGACTCTTCCCTCTATAGTCTTGTAGTATTCATCATAAGTGACGAAATGGAGGCAGACCTGCGTCTTGAACGCCGATTTCGTTATCTTGTTGAACTCCTTGTTGACAAGGGCGGCGGTCTCCTCCGAAACCGGCTTTTCCGCCACGACGAACATCGAAAGGGTCATGGTGGAGTTGGAAGCCTCTTTTATTACGTCATCCGTTGCGTTGTTCGTTTCTTCTCCGCTTCCGCCCAGCGAGCAGGAAGACAAAAAGGTCGCAACAAGCATTACGGCTGCAAGAAACAGACAAATCGATCTTTTCTTCATAAATCAGATCCCTCCTTGGGAAAAAAGAAGACTCTTGTTACAAATAGACATAATATATTTTACTACAATAACAGTTTATTGTCAAGTGGAAACTGAGCTTTAATCGTAATATCCGGTAAGATATCTTTTACGGCTCGGATGTCTGAGTTTCCGGAGCGCCTTCGCCTCTATCTGTCTTATGCGCTCACGGGTGATTTCGAACTCTTTTCCGACCTCCTCGAGAGTCCTGCATCTGCCGTCGTACAGTCCGAACCTGAGTTTTATGACGTGCTCCTCGCGAGGAGTCAGGGTGTGCAGCTGACGCTCGATGACCTCGCGAAGTATGTTGGCGGAGGCGGCGTCGGCGGGCGCCGGCGTTTCGTCGTCAGGGATGAAATCTCCCAGATGGCTGTCCTCCTCTTCGCCGATCGGCGTTTCGAGAGAAACCGGTTCCTGGGCGATCTTCAGTGTCTCCCTGACCTTCTCGGCACTCATGCCCATCTTCTCGCCGATCTCGTCCGCTGTCGCCTCGCGTCCCAGTTCCTGCTGAAGCTGGCGCTGGCAGCGGGAGACCTTGTGGATCGTCTCGACCATGTGGACGGGGATTCTGATCGTCCTCGCCTGGTCGGCGATCGCGCGGTTTATAGCCTGCCGGATCCACCAGGTCGCGTATGTCGAAAACTTGTAGCCCTTGCTGTAATCGAACTTTTCCGCGGCCTTCATAAGGCCGAGATTCCCCTCCTGGATCAGATCAAGGAAAAACATTCCCTTGCCCACGTATTTCTTCGCGATCGAAACCACGAGACGCAGGTTGGCTTCCACCAGCTTGTTTTTCGCCTTTTTCCTTTCCTCGGGCGGGCGGGTCTCGTCGTTCATTATCTTCGAAAGCTCGCACTCCCCGTCCGATTCGAGAAGCGGTATGCGTCCTATCTCCTTGAGGTACATGCGCACCGGGTCGTCGATGACCATGCCCTCCTGCTCGAGCATGTGCTCCATATCCTCGCCGTCGCCCATCTTTTCGATGGCGAAGCGTTCTTCGTCGGTAAGTTCGCTGTCGTGCGGGCCCTCGCTCAGATCGTCCTTGAGATCGTCCCCGTCAAGATCGTCGAGCTCGTCACCGAATCCGAGTCCCGTTCCGTTCTCCAGCAGGTCGTTTACGTCAAATTCCAGACTTTTTTCTTCGTCGCCGTTCATTTTTAATCCTCTGTAAATAATAATATCAACCGTTGTTTTTGCCTGACGCCCGCTTCCGCTTTTCCTCTTCGAGCTGGCGTCGTTTTTTTTCGATCGCCTCGAGAAATCCCCCGGGCGTACCGCTTTCCTTCCTGTCTTTCTTTTCCTTTTCCTCTTTGAGTACCGCGACCGCGGAGTCGAAGACGTCGCGCCCGTTTTCGGTCAGCCGCCGTCTGTTCTGTTCCAGTCTCTGCAGCCGGCTCATCTCGTCGGGAGAAAACTCTTCGCCCAGCAGCGAGTACAGAAAACCGCCGTCGGAGTTGTGAAGCTTCATTATCGCGGAAAAAACCCGACGGGAAAAGCCGGTCACGAAATCCTCTTCCGCGAGAGTCCCTTTGGCGGCCGCGTCGCGGTATTCGGGATAGATCAGGAGAAGTCCTATGATAGTCTCCTCGGCGGACGCAGCTCTGACGTTCGACGCCGCGTCGGGATTCACCTTGTCGTTGTAGTGCTTGGCGCTGTCGGACGCCTCTTTGCTCATCTCCCCGTCCTCCGCGCGGATCTTCTTCCGCCGCTGACGGTCGACGTCGCTGCGCAACGCCTCGGGCGTCACCCCGAGTTTTTTCGACGCGTCGGAGATGTAAAGCTCCCTTTCGACCGCCGACCCGTAGCGGGCGATCTCCGAGGCGATGGCTTCCGCCGCCTTGAGCCGGTCGGGCGTCAGCGTCAGATCGTACCCCGAAAGAATAACTCCCAGACGGTATTCGAACCCGGTGCTGCTCCCTTCGATGAGACGCCTGAATTTTTCCGGACCGAATTTGCGGATGAATTCGTCGGGATCCTTCGCCCCCTCGATCTTCAGGATGCGCACGTCAATTCCGACGGTCGAAAGGATGCCTATCGCCTTTTTGGTCGCGTTCTGCCCCGCGCCGTCCGAATCGTATGCGAGGATAACCTTTTTCGTGTATTTCGCGAGGACTCTCGCGTGCTCCTCGGTCACCGCCGTGCCCAGCGTCGCCACGGCGTTCCGGAAGCCCGCCTGATGCATCGCGATGACGTCCATATACCCCTCGCACATTATCATAGCGTCGGAACAGTAGTCCTTTGCGTAGTTGAGTGCGAAAAGCGTCCTGCTCTTCCTGAACGCGGGTGTGTCGGAGGTGTTCAGATACTTCGGCTGACGGTCGGTCATCACCCTCCCGCCAAAAGCAACCACGTTGCCCGAAGTGTCGGCTATCGGAAAGATGACCCTGCCGCGGAAATAGTCGTAGATCCGTCCGCCCGAGCTCCCGCAGAGAAATCCCGCGGTCATCTCCTCTTCGGTGAAACCGAGCTTTTTGAGCTGCGGGAAAAGCCAGCCCGGACTGTCGGGGGAATATCCGAGATAGAAGCCGCGGACGGTCGCCGAATCAATACCGCGCGACCGCAGGTACGCCCTGGCTCCGCCGGCTTCGGGTGAATCGAGCAGACATTTGTGAAATATCTTCGCCGCCTCTTTGTTCATCTGACGGATCCGGTCGCGTCCCGGTCCGCGCGGCGCGGCGCTTTTGTCCTCCGGGATCTCTATCCCCGCACGGGCCGCAAGAAACGCGACGGCGTCCGGATAATCCAGGTTTTCGGCTTTTTCGATAAAAGTGATAACATCGCCTCCGGCGCCGCATCCGAAACAGTAAAAGCTGCTGCTTTTTGGAAAAACGGTAAAGGAAGGCGTCTTTTCGTTGTGGAAGGGACAAAGGCCGGTAAAGTTCGATCCGGCCGACTTGAGATTGACGTATGACCCGACGACACGCACGACGTCGCTGCGTCTGAGGATCTCTTCTATTACGTCCCGCGGTATCACCGTCTCTTACCTCCTTCCTTCTTTTTCAAAAATAAGATACACGGAAAAAAGTGAATACACTTCTTTCCGTGCAAATAAAATTAAAAAATCTTTTACAGATATTCGGAAAGCGATCTGCGGGTGAATCCGCGGTAGCCGGTAACCGTTTCGGCGGCAGCCATTGCGTTGAGGATCGCCTCCTCGGTCGATTCCGCCGCGGCGCGGAAGACCGCGTCGAGTTTGGCGTCGTCGAAGATACTGACCTGGCGTATCGCCCTTCGGTCGCCGGTATCGTAACGGTTTGCCGTCGAAAATCCGACGAATATTTCCCCGCTTCCCTGCCCGACGTACGACCCCAGGCGCGCCATGCCGACGGGACAGCGCTTCAGAACGCGTCTTATCTGTCTGTCGCAGAGAGGCAGGTCGGTCGCGAGAATGACGATGCAGCTTCCGCGCTCGGGGCCGCTGTCGCCCGGCATTCCGGATATCCTTTTGCCGACGGCGTCTCCG
>CACZSP010000244.1 GCA_902783905.1 uncultured Ruminococcus sp. | reverse complement strand
TCTCGGAATCGGAGCAGGACGCGCAGACCTTCGAGATAATCCGCGACTCGATGTTCGTCGACTCCGGATACGCTTTCAACGAGCAGAACTCGGCGTCGCTCGGGAAGATGGTAAGGCTCCTGAGCAATACCGATTCCGCGTCCGCGGCGTCCTTCTGCGAAAAGTACCATGACAAGGCGGTCGCGGCGATCGAGAAGATCAACAGCACATACGAAAACATGGGCTGAACGCGCGGACGCGCGCATGCCCCAGCCGGAGACCGCGTCTCCGGCTTTTTCTGTCGGATTTTGGTCCTTCCGAGTTTGCCGGGCGTTGTTGACAAACGCGGGATAATGATGTATAATATAAATAACGAAACGACCACCGCATAAGGAGAATGCCATGGCTGAATACTCATATATATCCTGCGCGAAGATCAGGCCGCAGGGTTGGCTCGGACGCCAGCTCCGCCTTCAGGCGGACGGCCTTTCCGGCAACCTCGACAAGGTATGGCCTGACGTGCGCGACTCTAAGTGGATCGGCGGCGGCAGAGACGGCTGGGAGCGCGTCCCATACTGGCTGGACGGCTTCATTCCGCTCGCCTGGCTGCTCGACGACGGCGATCTGAAGTCGAGGGCGAAACGCTATATCGACGCGATACTTGCCGGTCAGAAGGAAGACGGCTGGATATGCCCATGCGAAGACGCGGACAGAGGCGGATACGACGTCTGGGCCGCCTTCCTTATACTGAAGGTGCTCGTAGAGTGGCATGAGTGCACCGGCGATGACCGCGTTGAAGACGCGGTCTACCGCGCTCTGAAGCAGCTCGACGGGTTCATAATGTCTCATCCGATATTCGGCTGGGCGAGGGCGAGATGGTTCGAGTGCCTGATCCCGCTGAAGTGGCTCTACGACCGCCGTCCTGAGGAATGGATGTCCGATATGGCCGTCCATCTCGACACATACGGTCTCGATTACGAGAAGCTGTGGAACGGCTCAGATATGTCCCGCAAAGAGGAGCATTTCTGGTATTTCCACAATCATGTCGTCAACACCGGCATGGCGATCAAATGCCGCGCCGAGATGAGCGAGTTCACCGGGGAAGACCCGTGCGCTTTCGCCGACATGATGAACTACTCCCTGCGCGTCCTGCACGGAAGCGCGTCCGGGCATTTCACCGGAGACGAGTGCCTTGCCGGTCCCTCTCCGATACAGGGAAGCGAGCTCTGCAGCGTCGTCGAGGCGATGTATTCGTATGAGGAGCTGCTGCGCATCTCGGGAGACGCCTTCTGGGGCGACAGGCTTGAGGAGACCGCCTACAACGCGCTCCCGGCGACGATATCCGCGGACATGTGGAGCCACCAGTACGATCAGATGTCGAACCAGATCCGCTGCGAGAAGATAGAGAACGGGAAACAGCCGTTCACTTCCAACAGCGGGGAGGCTCATATGTTCGGTCTCGAGCCGAATTACGGATGCTGCACCGCCAATTTCAATCAGGGATGGCCGAAATTCGCCCGCAGCGCCGTCATGAAGACGCCGAGCGGCTTCGCGGTGTGCGCCTACGCTCCCGTAAAGGTCACGGCTCCTCTCGGAAAGAGCGTCTTCACGGTCGGTATCGACACCGATTACCCGTTCAAGGATACGGTCAGGATCACCGTGAACGTGGACAAGCCGCGCCGCATGACCCTTAAGCTCCGTTACCCGGGATTCGCGGACGGGATGAAGATAAAGACCCCCGACAAGACCATCGAGGTCTCCGAGGACAAACTCGAGAGATTCGTAAACGTCACCCGTGTCTGGAACGACGGCGACAAGGTGACCGTAGACTTCGATTTCGATACGCATCTCGAGGAGTGCCCGAGCGGCCTGACAGCCCTTTACCGCGGAGCTCTCTGTTTCTCGGTGCCGGTCAAGGCGGAATATACGAAAGTCGAGTACGAGCGCGACGGCGTCGAGAGAAAATTCCCGTACTGCGACTGGTCTATCGCTCCCAAATCCGACTGGGCTTACGGCTTTGCCTCGACTGATTTCAAGGTCACTCGTTCGAAGGTGCCGGATATGCCGTTCGACCGCGACAATCCTCCGCTGAAGATCGAGACTCTGATGGCGCCGCTCGACTGGAAGGAGGAAAACGGCGTCTGCCGCGAATACCCGGAGTCGGACGATCCGGCCGGAGAACCCGTAAAGGTAAAGCTGGTGCCGTACGGATGCACGACGCTCCGCATGACCGAGATGCCGGATCTCAACAAATACGAAGATTCCATGCCGGACGAATTCGAGGGTCTCCCGTTCTGACACGGCTCGTCCGGGAAGCGATCAACGCGTGGGGGAAGGCAGGCCTTCCCCCTTTTCAGGGCATACGGGACATATGGGTCAAATATGATGGAAGGATCAGAGATCTGGGATTGTTATGACGTCGACCGGAATCTGACCGGCAGGAAGATGCGCCGGGGAGAGCCGATAAAGGACGGGGACTATCATCTCGTGGTCCACGCCTGCGTTTTCGACTCGCGCGGC
>CACZSP010000243.1 GCA_902783905.1 uncultured Ruminococcus sp. | reverse complement strand
GGAGAAATATCCCGACTGAAAAACTTTCGCGACACCGGAATGACCGCCGCGCCTTTTACCTTCCCCGTGGGGGTAGCGAAGCGGCGGCGCGGTAGTGAAGACACAACGGGGGGCTGTCAGAGCCGCGCCGTGCCCGAGCCGCAGCGAGACGGTGGCGTCGAAGCGACAGGATGAGGGGGGCGAGTCGAATCGATACTGAATCGGAACCGCCAAAGGCTTCGCGCCTGGCGGCGCTCGCAGTGAAGACGCGCCTTCGGCGCTGATGAAGACGTGCTTCGCACCGGTGAAGACGCGCCTAGCGGCGCTAATGAAGTGTCCGGCTCACGCCGGACAAGAAAGAATCCGAAATAAAAAACGACAGAGGTTGTAGGTGGCTGTTTAAAAAGTCAACTTTTTAAACAGCCACCTACGGGATAAAATGCTTCCATTCTGTTTTTTCAAAACCGATTTATTGAAAAAAAGCTGTTCAGTCGCCCGAATCATTGATCCGGGTCTCCGAACAGCAATTTTTGCGGGCGGTTCCGGGTCTTCGACTGACGGAACCGCCGCATTTACCTGTATGGGAAGATCACGGCAAAGCGCCGTTTTCAGCCTTGTTTATTTAAACAGCCCCATTATCCAGTCAAGCAGATTGTATCTGCTGAACACGACGACGGTAACGAGCGAAACGACCGACATGATCTTGATGAGGATGTCGAGCGACGGGCCGACGGTGTCCTTGAGCGGGTCGCCGACGGTATCGCCGACGACGGCGGCGTCATGCGCCGGACTGCCCTTGCCGTGCCCCTTGACCGCTCCCGTCTCGATGTATTTCTTGGCGTTGTCCCATGCTCCTCCGGCGTTTCCGGTGAAGATGGCAAGCATGATGGCGGAGATAGTCGCGCCGATCAGTATTCCGGCGACGACCTCGGCTCCGAAGAGGAACCCGAAAGCGACCGGGAAGGCGATGGCGATTATCGCGGGTACGCGCATCTCACGCAGAGCGCCCTGAGAGGAGATCTCGATGCAGGTCTTGTAATCGGGAAGGACCTTTCCTTCAAGCAGCCCCTTTATCTCCCTGAACTGGCGTCTGACCTCGTCGACCATCTTTTCGGCGGCTTTTGCGACGGCGTCGATAAGCATTCCCGAGAACATGAAGGGCAGAGCCGCGCCGATCAGAGCGCCGGCAAGCGTCTTCGGATCGATTATATTCAGCTTTATGGAATCAAGGGCGCCCTTTGTGATATCTTCAACCGGCGCCGAGGTGGCGAACAGGTAGGAGGACATCATCGAAAGGGTGGCAAGCGCCGCCGAACCGATGGCGAATCCCTTGCCGATGGCGGCGGTGGTATTGCCGACGCTGTCCAGCTTGTCGGTGATCTCGCGGACCTCGGGATCGAGGAAACTCATTTCGGCGATACCGCCGGCGTTGTCGGAAATGGGTCCGTAGGTGTCGACCGAAACGGTTGTGGCGACGAAGGAAAGCATTCCGAGGGCGGCGATGGCGACGCCGTACATTCCGGCGATGGCGTATGAGCCGAAGATGGCGGCTCCGAGAATAACGCAGGGATACATGCAGGACTTCATACCGAGGGCAAGTCCGTGCGTGATGGTGAGAGCGGGACCGTCGACCGACGCGTGGCTTATGCGTCTGGTGGGCCTGTAGTCATAGCTGGTATAGTATTCGGCGATTATTCCGATGACGATACCGGCGACTATTCCGAGTGTCGCCGAAACGGCGGGTGAGACCCAGCCGAGTTTGAACTCAACGGTGGAAAAAGGCGTGACCGAAGAATCGAATCCGGCGATCGCCGACGAATATTCAGGTTTGTTGAAGAAAACGAACGAAAGGACGAATGCGCCGATTATCGCGAGAGCGGCGGATACCCAGGTCGAGATATTGAGTTCCTTGTGCGGGTTGTCGGAAAGCTTCTTCCTGATGAGAAGAGACGCGACGCCTATAACGCATCCGATCAGTCCGACAGCCGCGAAAACGGCCGGGAACAGGAGCATCGATTTGAGAAGCTCGGGAGTCTTGAAAACGTTCTTGGCGAAGAGCTCGGCGGCGAGTATTGCCGACGAAAGAATGGCGCTGACGTAGCTTTCAAGCAGGTCGGAGCCGAGTCCGGCAACGTCTCCGACGTTGTCGCCCACGTTGTCGGCGATGGTGGCGGGGTTGCGGGGGTCGTCTTCCGGAATGTGCGCCTCGGTCTTTCCGACCAGGTCGGCGCCCATATCGGCGGCCTTGGTGTAAATGCCGCCGCCCACGCGGTTGAACATCGCTATGATCGAGCAACCGAGAGCGTATCCGGAGATCGTCATCGTAAAGGTCGTCTTAAGATCGTATCCGCCGACGACAAGGTGGAGAAGACTGTTCGACTTTGCGGCGTCTCCCGCAAGTTCGACTATATCGTTGATCTGACCGAGTCCGACGCCGAAGATCATATAAACGACGAAAACTCCGAGAAGGGCGAAACCGGCGACGCAGAGTCCCATGACCGAACCGCCGCGGAAGGCGACCTTCAGGGTCTTTCCGAGGTTCTTCGTCTCACGCGCCTCGTTGGTAACGCGGACGTTTGCGTAGGTGGCAATCTTCATGCCGATGTACCCGGCGGCCTCCGACATCGTCGCGCCGATGATGAAGGCGACGGCTGCCTGCCAGGAGACGAGTATCGCGATGACCGCGGCGACCGCGATCGCGACGGCGATAATAAGCTTGAGCTCATAATCGATAAACGCCTTTGCGCCGATGCGGATAGCCGAAGCGATCTCGACCATACGGTCGGTCCCCTCCTTCATCTTCCTGATGCGGAAGAAACTGTACAGCGCGTATGCTATTGCAAGGAAGGCGGCTGCGATAACAATGATCAGAACGAGATCTGTCATTTTAAAAATGCTCCTTTCTTCCCGGCGGAATGAGACCGGGCGCCGGAAACGAAAGCTTTTCCGGCCTTGACAGAATAAAAAAGAAAAAGAACGGCAAAACCGCACGTTCAGGCTAACTGCAACGGGCGGCTGTCTTTTTGGAATGGTTAATTATACAACAATCATCTGTTTTTGTCAAGTGTTTTTTCCTTTTCTTCCTTTTTCATTC